>JAISIZ010000075.1 GCA_031261785.1 Mediterranea sp. (in: CFB group bacteria) | reverse complement strand
ACAGCACTTTGCCGCGGCCAGCTTTATCCATTGCGCGGAGCGGAAAACAGTTCTTTCGACAGGCAGGAGAGGCTCGCGGCGCCGCGATGTAATCACATTTCGGGAATGGAGAAAAAAGCTCGGGCTTTTGTAATCAGATTTCGGGAATGGGAAAAAAAGCCCGAGCTTTTGTAATCAGATTTCGGGAATGGGAAAAAAAGCCCGGGCTTTTGTAATCAGATTTCGGGAATGGGAAAAAAAGCCCGAGCTTTTGTAATCACATTTCGGGAATGGGAAAAAAAGCCCGAGCTTTTGTAATCAGATTTCGGGAATGGAGAAAAAAGCCCGGGCTTTTCGTCTCATGCGGATTTGCATAAAGCTTTCGCGTCTCCGCGATAGGCCCTTGTATGACGTCTCTTTGGGAGGTGGGAAAAATAGGGTGGCTCATTGATGAAGCCGGGAAGATTTCGCTATGTCGCAACCTTATCCTGCATTGTGCGTGAGAGCTTTTTTATGGGCTACAAATTTGCCTGAAGAGATAAAAACGACTATATTTGCGCTATCATCACAAAACGAGAATCAACCGGAATAGAGCGTATGAGCAAATTTATCAATCCCTTTACGGACTGGGGATTCAAAAGGCTCTTCGGGCAAGAAGAGAGCAAAGGGATACTGATAGGGTTCCTGAACACCTTGCTCGAGGGAGAGAAAGTAATCAAGGACGTAACCTTCCAAAACAACGAGCAGACCGCGCCCGTTAAAGGAGAGAGGACCATCGTCTACGACGTGTATTGCCAAACCGCGAGCGGGGAGGAATTCATCGTCGAAATGCAGAACCAGGCGCAAGACACCTTCAAGGAGCGCGCCTTGTACTATGTATCGAACGCCATCGCCCGCCAAGGCAAGGAAGGCGGCGAATGGGGTTACCGCGTGAGGGCCGTGTACGGCGTGTTCTTCGTCAACTTCTCGATGCGCGGCAGCGAGAAATTGCGGACGGACGTCGTCCTGGCCGACAGAGACACCGGGCAACTGTTCAGCGACAAGCTGCGGCAAGTGTTCATCTCACTGCCGTACTTCGACAAGACGGAAGCCGAGTGTGAGACCGATTTTGAACGTTGGATTTATGTATTGACGAACATGGACAAGTTGGACAAAATTCCCTTCAAGACCGATTTGGACGTCATGAAGGAACTCGAAAGAATAGCGAGCCTGCGTTCCCTCACTCCTCAGGAGATGTGGGATTACGACTGCGCCCTCAACTCCTACCGCTCGAACGAGGGAGCGTGGAGAGCCATGGAACGAAAAGTGGTAGAGGCCGAGGCGAATGCGAAGAGAAGGATCAGGGAAGCGAGGGCGAAAGCGAAGGAAGCCGAGGCGAAAGCAGAGGCGAAAGCGAAGGAAGCCAAGGCGGAAGCAGAGGCGAAAGCGAAGGAAGCCAAGGCGGAAAAGGAGGATATGGTTAGAGAGCTTAAACGCTTGAATATGCCTATCGCCACGATAGCCCAAGTGACCAAGCTTAGCGAGGAAGAGATTGAAGCGTTGTAGCGGGTTCTCGCTGTGGAAAACGGATCGAATGGGTGCCTTGTGGATGCCGTGTTTATAAAATAGCGATCTTCAGGGAGTTACTTTATTGTCGCGTGATAACCTCTATGGGTAACTGCCCTATTTGGGCGGCCATCTCGGAGAATGTGCTACCGAAGGAACCGTAAATCCTTGAGGTACGCGCAAGCGTGTATAGTTCGATAGTGCCCGCTTGCATGCCAGCAATCGAAGATCGATCGGAATCACTGTCAGCGGTCATTATCCGTGCGCCATAGCGTCGCTTCATCAGGAGCTTCACTTCCTCTGAATCTGTGGCGAGATAGATGCCTAATTCTCCATTTTCGTTTATGTCGTTGTCTAATTTCTGATAGAAGGCCTCTATTGGACTTCGCTGAATCGAGATGACGCTATCAGTGCGACGGATGTGTACGCCTATCGTTAGAGCTGGAAAGCGGGAAGCGCGTTGGTCTATTTGTTTAAGCAAATCTTCTCTTGGAAGAAATAGACGGCATATCATACGCGGATCGTAGTGGACAAAAGCCGAGTACGAAGCCAAGTACACCCGTTTGTTATTCCTTATCCACGTCGCGAAATCAAAATGCTCTTTACGTAGAATGCCCACGGAACTTTCGTATAAACAAGAGCTATAGCGTAGCTTCTGGTAAAAGCGGGGGAGCTGTAAATTGAAGCGGCGTGGACGATCCAACAGTATATAATCCAGGGGAGTGGCCTCCCGTATTTTACATAGGGTCTCGTCTACGGGTTGGAAAAGTGAATGAAAAGGGGCATGCAGCGCCCAATCCTGAAACCATACGATTTGGAGATCGCTCTTGGTGGCGACGGCTAAGGTGGCCGCCGAAGCTATGGCGCCCATGCGATTGCCCAAGCCTCCTACTGGAACAAAAGTGATACAGTTATTCATGCGTATGTAGTCCGTCAGGCTCTTTAGGTTCGAAACTCTCAAGAACCTCTTTCAAGGCCTCCAGATAACCTAAACCAAATCGCAGATCTGGTTCAATATAATTCCCTTCGGCCCATTCATTCCATGATTTGAGAAAAACCAAACGTCTTTCGATAGGCTTATGCATAATATTCCCGAAAGATTGAAGCAAATGTTTTTTGAATTTATCCGGTGTTGAATGGATGAGGATATGTCCGTCTCTTCCCGCCCGCGGAGAGCGATCCCAATTCGGAATGATTGTGGGGTAACAATGCGGGTATCGATCTTCATCGCCAGAGAAGTAGCGAGCCGCGGTAGCGTATTCAACAAGGTCTCCTTTTTGGAAAACAACGCGTTTTATCTTCATACGTGTTTTTGCCAATATGGAATAGCTTCGCTTGAAGAAATCGAATAGGCGGACAATATTGACGCCATCAAAGCCCATATCCATCAGCTTGCCGACTTCATTCGCGTTATACGTGTAGGCTACAAAATGTAGACCTTCCAGTCCGTTGTCGCGAGCTAACTTCTGCCATAGTTGGATGAAAGCGGAGGTGTTTGGCAATTCCAAGGGGTTAAATATCATAAAGATCGGTTTATTCTCCACCCTTATATAGCGGTGATCCTTGAATGCCGGAAGTACTGCCTTGAAATGGAGTGTGTCGTCAGCTTCACCGAGATATTGTTGCTCCATGAGCATGCGGTGCGTTCGATCTTTGGTGAATTTATCTTCCCAGCTATGGTTCGCCCAAGAAAGGCAAAAAGGGAAATCTGGCTCTCCCGATTCGAGAACTTCTTGAAAAGGGCGCTGAAGCAGACGTTTACCCGCGCCAAACCAATAATGCCAATAGCAAAAGCCTTCCACTCCATATTTTCTGGCCATTTCGGCTTGCTCTATACGCGTCTCGGGCACCCTTAAATCGTAGTAACCTAAATCGGCGGGTACACGCGGTTGGTAATGCCCGCGAAACAAGGGCTTGGCTTTGCCCACATTGGTCCATTCCGTGAATCCTTTCCCCCACCATTTGTCATTCTCGGGGATTGGGTGATATTGTGGCAAATAGAATGCGATGACACGCACAGGCAGTTTACTGTTCATGATTCAAAATATTTGTGATACATACATCTCGCGTAAGGCTTACTGATATCGATCCTTCCCTACCCATTTCCTTGCCCTGTTTTTGGCGGATTTCGCGATGACGCCGAAGTTGCCGTATCGCAGGTTCAGGAACAGCTCTTCGAGGGACCGGCCAATCTTTATCCACGGATGTCCCCATCCCATGATGCGGTAGACCGCTTGCTTGTAGCGTACGTGCTCTATCACGTAGCGGGGATGGCGGATTGGGAGATCCATTTCGTAGCGCTTCATGGTGAAGATGCGGCGGTAGCCGCGAGGCAGGGTGGCTACGGAGCCTCCGAAGTGTGTGGACTGCCCGATGGGACCAAGATTGTTCACCATGTTGCGGGTGGGCACGATGGCCAGTCCCGAATTGAGGAGCATCGAGGCGTGGAAGATGGTTTCGTAGAATGCCTTTCCGCTTGCCCGATGCGCGCGGCACATCGGGATGAAATCGCTTCGGAGCTTTCGCTCGCGGATGAGCGCCTCCAGCTGCCGCATGTTGGCGTCGTCGTCGAGGAAGGTGTAGCGCTCGTCCCATTGGTCGACCACCCGCCTCCAGCTGGCCCATCCCCAAATGGAGAAAGTGGAGGCGAAGAAATAGTCGTCGGGGACATCGGGCGTGATTTCCTCCGTGTTGAATCCGGCTATCATGCTGACGCGGGTATCGTGCTCGTAGCGGTCGAGCATCTCTTTGCAAAAAGTGAAGAAGGAGATGGACGGAATGCTGTCGTCCTCAAAAACGACACAGCGATCCACGATAGAAAAGGCCCATTTCTGCGATAAGTAATTGGACGGGTCGCACCCATAGTTGCGTTCTCGGTAGAGCCGTCGCACGTCGCACTCCCAGTCAATGTCCTTCACGACTTGTCGACAGGCCTCTATGGCTGGCATGTCACGTTCGCTACGCGGGCCATCTTGATAGAGAAAGAGCTTGCTGGGTCGTGCCTTGCGTACCTGCTCGAACACTCGCGCCAACGGCTCGGGGCGGTTGAAGAAGAGGATGAGTACGGGTACGTCCACGAGGGCGGGGTGTTTCATTGCTTGATCAGTTCGGGGTGAATATAGATGGCATGTATTTTTCGCTTCTCGGGGGGCGGTACGTCCATGTAGTTCCGGTACAGGTCTTTGAGGTAGGCGTCGGGATTGGCGGGTGCCGGGAACGTCTTTCCCTCGAACGTGATGGTCGACAGCGGATAGACTGAATCCTTGCGGTGCATGATGCCATAGCCGTTGTTGACGAGGGTATTGGACAGATACGTCCCTTTCTTGGCGCACAGGCAGAGCGCTCCCCATACAAGTCGGAACAGGGCGTACTCCGCGGCGAAGAAAAAGAACTCGGCAAAGGAGCGTGCGGAGTAGTAGTGCTGCGTGTGCAGGATGGAGTAGCTCTTGGAGATGCCTTTCGTCAGCTTCTTCACCCACGGGCGCGGCACGCTGGGATAGTCGATGAAGGGGAAGATGTCGACGTACAGTCCCTTGTGGTAGCTGGCGTAGAAGTTATCGCCGCTCTCGATGTATAGGGAGTTCAGGTCGCGCACCTTGGCGATGGGTTCTTTGCTCCCAGGGTCGTTTCGCGGCGTTTGCAGGAAGAGGCCATCGGGCAGCTCGGCGGGAGCCACCGCCTCGAACCGTCGCAGGTCGGCGAGCGACATGCCGATGTCGATATCGTCGTCCCAAGGGATGAATCCGTCGTGACGCACCGCCCCCAGCAGCGTGCCGCCATCGAGCCAGTAGTCGATGCCATGCTTCTGGCATACGCGGTCTATCTGCTCCAGGATGGCGAGTTGCTTGAGCTGGCAGGCGCGCAGGTTGCGTGCGACGTAGGTCGATAGGTATTCGTTGTTCATGCCTCTTCTCTTTTTACGTCGATCACTTGTCCGGTGAAGTCCGAGAGCAGGGTACGTACCGTCGCCGCGGCCACCTGTTCGGGCATCAGCAGGGAATCGTCGGGTTCGGTGCCGAAGTTCTTCACGCGCATGGGCGTTTTCGTCCGTTCGGGGTTGACGCAGTTAACGCTGATGCCGAACATTTCCCACTCCTGCGCGATGGCTTGCACGAAGTTGACGATAGCTGCCTTGGTGGAGGAGTAGATGCTATAGAATGCCCTTCCCCGTGTGTAGGAGCTGGAGGTGAAGAAGATGAGCTTGCCCTTGCTTTCCTTGAGGTAAGGATACGCCTCGATCGCTACGTTCACCGTGCCGATGTAATTGGTATCCACGGCGGACCGGATCGTCTCGTAATCGGAGCCTATCAGCGGCTCTTTCCGTAGCATACCGGCGGCGTTGATTACGTAGTCGATGCCGTGTGTCTGTCCGAAGACGCTTTTCAGCGCTTCCGCCACTTGCTCCTTATGTCCCACGTCCACGCTGTTCATGCTTCGTGAGAAACAGAAGACACGAGCCTCTTTGCGCTCCAGCAAACGCGCCACTTCCCGGCCGATGCCATAGCTTCCGCCGAAGACGACAGCTACCTTCCCGCGCAACCTGTCGTCGTCGATCGGGTCGTCATTTAGCTCGCTCTTGCGCAGTTGGAAGAATTTATCGAGCAAGTAGGTGTCTTCCTTGTAGGTCAGCTTCATGTTGCTCTCTTCCCCTTCCACTACGTATACGGGTACGTCGGGCAGGTATTTCGCTACGACTCCGCAGTCGTCGGTCACTTTGAAGCTTGGGTCTTGCAGCGCTATCCCATAAGCTTTGGCGATGACCTCCTGTCGGAAGGCCTGCGGGGTCTGTCCTCGTTTCAGGCGTGAGCGGTCGGGTATCTGGTATATGTAGTCGCCATTCACTTCGATGATCGTGTCGGTAGCGGGCATCGCCACGTCCACGGCATCGTACTTCGCCAGCGCTTTCGTCACGTCGTTCAGGATGCGTTGGCTTACCAATGGGCGGACGGCATCGTGAAAGATGAGGTTCACTTCCTCTCCCTCGTAAGCCTTGATGGCGGAGAGGCTGGAGTCGTAGCGTTCGCGGCCTCCCTTGAGGATGCGCTTGACCTTCGTCCACCCGTTCTTGATAACGATGGTCTCGAAGTCGGCTATATAGAACGGGTTGGAGACGATGGCTATCTCGTCGATGTGCGGATTGCGTTCAAAGGCGTCGACGGTATGTTCGACCACCATCTTGCCCGCTACCTTGAAGAATTGCTTAGGGGTGGATAGGTCCAAGCGGCTTCCGACTCCTCCTGCCAATATGATCGCTATATTTTTTCTCATCATCACTATCTTTCTTTATTGTTTTGCCTCACCTGTTCAGCCACGGCTCGGGGTTGAGCTTGTCCTTCTCCCGCCGCAATTGGAAGTGGAGTACGGTACGGCCGTTGTCGGCGGCGTCGGAGAAGATTTCGCCGATGGGCTGTTTGGTCTTTACCTGGTCGCCCGCCTTGACGGAGGCCGACTTGAGGTTGCAGTACACGGAGATGTAGTCGCCGTGGCGGATGAGGATGTTGATCAGCCCGTTCATGCTGAACACGGCGGTGACCTTGCCGTCGAAGATGGCTTGCGCCTTCGACCCCGGACGGCCCTGTATGTCGATGCCTTTGTTGTCGAGCTTTACGCCCCGCAAGCCTGCCACGTTGTACTCGCCGTAACGGCTCACGATGAGGTAGGGTCCCGAGATGGGCATGGGCAGCTTGCCCCTGTTGGAGGCGAAGTTGGTGGAGAGGGCACGGTCGGCTTTGCTCATGGTGAAACGTTCCGCCGGGTTGGCTTTGCCGCTGGGGGTGGGGCGGGCGTCCTTTCCCGCGGCCTTCTTCGCGGCGGCGGCTTCACGGCGGGCCTCTTCTTCGGCTTGTTTGCGGGCTTTCTCGATCTCCTCGGCGATGAGTTTGTCGATGCGTGCGTTCAGGCGGTTGGCCTCCCGCCGTTTCTTGTTGATCTCGTTCTGTAGGCCGCGCTGCTTCTTTTGCAGGCCGTTTACGAGGGTGCGTTGTTCCTTCTCCTGGGTCTCGAGCTTCAGCTTCTCGCTCTCGCGCTCCTTGAGGAGGTTCTCCTTGCCGGCGCGTACCTGTTGCCGCTCAGTCTTCTTTTGGCTCACTTGTTCCCGTTTCTTCAGAATCTCCTCGCCTTGCAGGCGTTGGTAGGTGGCGTACTCGCGGACGTAGCGCATGCGACGGTAGGTCTGGTTGAGGTCTTTGGCCGAGAAGATGAAGAGCAGCTTCTCCTCGATGGAGCGGTTTTTGTAGAGGTAGCGCACGGAAGCCTCATACCTCTTCTTCTTCACCTCCAGGTCTTTCTGTAGGACGTCGAGCTGGCGTTCGAGCGAGGCCAACTCCCGGTCGATGGTCTCCAGGTCGTTGTTGATGGCGAGGATGTAGCGTCGGCGTTCCTCGATCTGTCCCGTCAGTGCCGCCAGGCTGTTGAGGCGGCTGCCCACGTCTTTCTTCGTGTCGTTCAGTAGGGATTCCGTCTCGGCGATTTGTTTCTGGAGCGCGCCGCGTTTCCCCTCCAGGTCGCGGATGAGCGGGTTGGACTGGGCCAGCAGTGCCGGCGATGTCAACCAGAGGCAGGCAATGAGGGAGAGGAGGAGGCGTCTCATGTCACAGCATACCTTTTAGCAGATGTACGAACTCTTGCAGCGCGACCTGCTTGTACTGGGCGCTGAGTTGCGTGAGCGGGATGGATAGCTCCTTGGTGGAGAAGTCGTAGAGTATGACCTTGGATCCCTCCAGGGCGGGGATGCCGAGGTCGGTGCCGCTCAGCTCCCGTTTCCCGTCGGGCTTGGCGGCGTCTTCGAGCAGCTTTTGCAACTGGGCGAACTCGGCGTTGCGGGGGAACATCTGGCGCAGCTCCTCGCGGGAAGCCCTGACGTAGCGTTTGCCCATGCGGTCGACCAGCAACACTTGGTGGGGCGTGGCCTCTATCCGCGCCACCTCCGTACGGAGGATAGGCATGAGCAGCGACACCTGCACGCACTCGCCGCTCTTCATCTTCATGGTGCCGTTCACGGACATGCCGCCGCCCTGCTTGCGGGGCAGGGTGAGTTGGAGCCTGGAGCTGAGGTAGTGGGGCGTCGTCTCCGCCTCGGGAGCGAGCAGATGCTTGGAGCTTCGGCAACCGGTGAGCGTCAGCGCCAGCAGGAGTATGAGGTACGTCGCTCGCTTCATTCAGGTATGTACTTCTTTGTCTTTATCTTCCGTTCGAGCGTGGTCGATTCGGTGCCTTGCTCGAGCGCTTGCCGCCAGTAGTCCATAGCCTTCTCTACGTCGCCGTTCATGAAGTAGATGTCGCCCCCGTGTTCGAGCAGCACGCTACTCTTCTCGGTATCGTTCTTGATGGCGTTGTCGATGTAGACGCGCGCCTCGGTGTATTTCCTTTTTTCGAAGAGCACCCAGGCGTAGGTGTCGAGAAAGGTGGCGTTGTTGGGTTGCGCCTTCACGGTGCGGTAGCTCATCTCCTCGGCCTTGTCGAGGTCGCGCCTTTCGAGGGAGAGGTAGTAGGCGTAGTTGTTGAGCACGCCCACGTTGTCGGGGTTGTAGACGAGGGCGGAGTCGTAGGCGGCGTAGGCTTCCCGCATGAGCTTCTTCCCCTGGTAGGTGTCGCCGAGGATGGCGTAGAAGTCGGACACTTCACTGTCTTTCGTCTCCGGGGTGACGTGTTCGAGCGCTTTCCGGCAGACGCTCAGTACGCTGTCGGGCCGCTCGGCCTGGTTGTAGGCGATGGCGAGATAGTAGTATAGTTCGAGGGCGTCGGGGATGGCCTCGATGCCCGATTCGCAGACGCGTATGATACGCTTGTAGTCCTCCGTCTTCACCGACGCGCTCACGATCATGAGGCGCGCCATCTTGTTGGCGGGGTCTATGTCTATGGCTTGCTCCAGCGCCGGCACGGCCTTTTCCTGTTGGTCTTTCGAGAAGAGGTACTGGGCGTAGAGCATCGGCACTTGCGCGTCGTCTTGTTCGGTCAGTATCATGCGGTCGAAGAGGTTGATGAGGCGTGTGCTGTCGGGTGTTCCCGTCTGCTCGTTGGCGGCAATCATCTGTCGCATGATGTTCGTCTTCACGTCGGCCGCCACCTTCTCGTTCAGCAGCAGGGTGTCGAGCTGCTGGTGGTACAGCTCTTGCTGTCCCGTCTGGTCGTAGTACGAGGCCATGGAGTAGAGGGCCGAGGGGTTGTCGGGTTCGGTCTTCAGCACCTTTTGGTAGATGTCGTAGGCCTCTCGCGTCTTTCCGTTCTGTAGGTAGAGGTCGCCCAGGATGACTTGGTAGCGGGCGTCTGATGGATACTCGTGCGTCAGTGCCTCGATCTCCTGGAGCGCGCGGTGGTTATCCTTCATCCTGAGGTAGGCGCGAAATTTCTCCATGGAGAGTTGCTCGTTCTTGCCCAATCGCCGCTCGAGCCGGTCGAGCGTGCCGATCACGTCGTGGTATCGTTCTTGCTTGCCGTATATGTCGAGCAGGGCGAAGAGCGGGTCTTGCTTTGTGGGGAAGCGTACGCTCATGCGTTCGAGTAGCTCGATGGCCTTGTCTGTCTGCTGCTGTTGCTGGTAGAGGTTGGCCAGACCCTGGGCGTACCAATAGTTGTCGGGGGCATTGGCCACGGCTTGTTCCAGTGCGTCCTGTCCTTTCTGCGTTTGGCGGAGGAACATGTAGTATTGCGACATCTCGTAGAGGGCCGAAGCCCCGTTGGGGTCAATCTCCAGGCAGTGGCGCAGCAGCCCGAAGGCGCCGGTGTAATCTTGCTTCACCTTCAGGCGGGTGGCCTCGAGGAAGAAGTAATCGTATTTGCGTTGTTGCTCGGGCGACAGTTCGCGACGGGCGACGGGCGCGTCGGCCGGCGACGTCGCCTTACCCACCGTGCCGCACGCGCCGGCCAGCAAGGCCAGCGCCAGCAGCCAGGCTGCCGGTATTCTCTTTTTTCTGGTTTTCATCATCATCTTCAGCTTCAGCTTCATCATCTTCAGCTTCACCTTATTTATCTATACCTATTATATATGTTATATTCCCGTATGTCCGAATCCTCCCGCTCCGCGTGCCGTGGCGTCGAGCGTGTCGGTCGGTTCCCACTCGGCCTGCTCGTGGCGGGCGATCACCATTTGTGCCACACGTTCGCCGTCTTCTATCACGAACTCCTCCGAAGAGAGGTTGACGAGGATGACGCACACCTCGCCCCGGTAGTCGGCGTCGATGGTGCCGGGCGAATTGAGCACGGTGACACCCCGTTTCAGGGCCAGTCCGCTGCGTGGCCTGACTTGCGCCTCATAGCCTGGGGGCAGGGCGATGTACAGCCCCGTGGGGACTAAGCAACGTTGCAGGGGAGCCAGCCGTAGCGGCTCCTCGAGGTTGGCGCGCAGGTCCATGCCTGCCGACAACTCGGTGGCGTAGGCCGGCAGCGGGTGTTTCGATCGATTGATTACTTGTATCTTCATAATTCTTCTTTTTCTTTTTCTTCTTCTTTGGGTTCCTCCAACACGACTTTGGGGGCGAAGGCCTCGGTGGCGTCGTGTCCCACGAACTTCAGCGCCCCGGGGTGCTCCTCGATGTAGGTCTGTATGTGGCGGATGCGTTTTTGCTCCAGGATCTCGTCGACGGCGATGAGTATGCCGGTCTCCTCGACATCGCCGAACTCGTGGTTGATGGCGGTGCCGAACATGCGCATGGTGGGGCTAAGGCCCATGTAGGCGTTCACCAGCGGGGGGATGTTGTAGCCCAGTTTGCGGATCTCGCCATTCAGTATCTTGTAGTCTTCCTTGAAGTTTTTCCCACCGAAGAGGGGTGCCAGCTGATCCTCGGGCGTCTCCGAGCGAATGGGGACGATGGGGGCGACCAATCCTTCCTTGTCGCCGAAATGCCTCTTGAGGAAGTAGAGGATCATGTCGCGTCCGCGTCGGTGGTAGCTGGGATACATGGTGACCTTTCCGAAGAAGTACTTCACGGTGGGCATCACCACGGTGAGCGCGCCCAGTCCGTCCCAGAGGTTGTCGAGGGCGAAGAGGCCCTTGTGGTCGGGGCGCGTGGACTGGTACTCGAGGGTGACGAACGAGCGTCCCAGCTCGATGGTTTGCGGCAGGTATTCTTCAATAAACTTCTTGGAGAAGCTGAACATGTGCGAGGTGGCCATGATGGGCGCCCCTTCGGCGTCGAAACGCACGTCTGTGCCCAGCAGGTAGCGGTAGCCGCCCAGGATTTCGTCGGTCTCGGGATCCCACACGATGAGCTGCTTGTAGGGATGCTCCATGGTGTCGTATTCGTCGATGTCAACCGACAGGCCCGTCCCTCCGCCGGCAGCCCGGAAGGCGATCTCGCGCAACCGTCCGATCTCCCTCATCACGTTGGGGGCGTTCCGTTGAGTGACAATGTATATCTGGTTGTTACTCTTGTTGGTCATGCGCAGGCGCCTGTCTTCCGTCAGCTCCGCTTTCAGCAGCTCCCTGCTTACCGGCTCTATTATTTTTTCCATATTCTTTTGTTGATACCTCGTTTTATTCGGGTTACAGTTTATATACGATGTCCTTGACGTACCGCGCCCACTCGGCAGGTGTCTTCGACTTGTCGAACGTCTGCCAGGGAATGGGCTTTCCGAAGGTGACACTGAACGTCTTGTGGCGGTTCTTCAGCATTTCGTCGGCCAGGTACAGCATGGCGATATTGAACGTAATGCCCAACGCTTTGCAAAGGTTCGCCAGGCGGTAGAAAAAATCGGAGTTGCGACCGCCGAAGTGCACCGGCACCACGTCTCTCCGTGTCTGCACGCTTTTCACCACGAACGTCTTCTTCCAGTCCAGGTCGCGGATCACTCCGTCCTGCTTGCGCGAGCATAGCCCGGCGGGAAACATGATGAGCTGGTTGTCCGAGGCGAAGCCGGCATCGACCATCCGGGGGAAATCCTTGGCCTGCTTTCCCGTCTTGTTGATGGGGATGCAGAGCGGAGCCAGCCCCCGGAGGTTCATCAGCAGGTCGTTTACCAAATATTTCACCTTTCCGTCGAACCGCCGTCCCAGCACGTAGCCCAGGGCCACGCCATCCTGCCCCCCCAGTGGGTGGTTGGAGACGAACGTGTACAGCCCGTCGGTGGGTACGTTCTCCAGACCCCGTACGTCGAGCTTGCTGTCGAGAAACGCCATGCAGGCCTCCAGGAAGTCGACGCCCACCTTGTCTTTCGACTCCTCCAGGAATACATTGAGTTCCTCCTGGTGAACGATCTTCTTCAAATAGGAGACGACAAACCGGGGGATATACTTGTATTGCTTCGGCGCCTTGGCCCGGAGTATGCTATCGACATCGATCAAAAACAACGTGTCATCGGTCATCCGCTTTCTTCTAAACAATGATGGCACAAAATTAAGCGTTCTTTTCTTATTAATCGCTATAAATCCGTCGAAAAAGCAAGCCAACCGTGCGAGAGGGACAAAAAACAGCACCCGAAAACTATCAAATACCACCCGAAAACAGCCTTCTGACAGTTTTTACCCTAAAGTTAGTCAGCCTTTCCCCCGCCCACCTGCCGAAAAGGCCGTAAACTTGCATCGTCAAAGCAAGGATAACGATTGTTTCACACTATTAAAAAAAGAACCTTTATGAAAAGTTTGAGTTTTAGAAAAGATTTGGTGGCGGCGCAAGATGAGTTGCTCCGCTTCGCGTACAAGCTGACCACGAACTATGAAGAGGCTAACGACCTGCTGCAAGAAACGTCGCTCAAGGCGTTGGACAACGAGGACAAGTACACTCCCGACACCAACTTCAAGGGCTGGATGTACACCATCATGCGCAACATCTTCATCAACAACTACCGTAAGGTGATGCGCGAACAGACGTTTGTCGACCAGACCGATAACCTCTACCACCTGAACCTACCGCAAACTGGCGAGTACGAAAGTACCGACAGCGCTTACGACCTGAAAGAGATGCGCCGGATTGTCAACGGCGTGGCCGAGGAGTACCGCATTCCTTTCAGTATGCACATCGCGGGGTTCAAATACCGCGAGATCGCCGACAAGCTGGAGCTGCCCCTGGGCACGGTGAAGAGCCGGATATTCTTCATCCGCCAGAAGCTGCAAGAGGAGCTGAAGGATTTCAGATAACTCCCTCGCGACACCTCTCTCGCCAGCGCACACGACTTATATCGTGCTTCTATGCATAACTTTTAACTCTCTATATATCAATAAACAACAAATAACCTAACCCCCTTAACGTATCAACCTGGCCCTAACGCACGAGCGCTCGACAAGCTGCTAACAATTTCTCTCTTAATACGACCGAGGAGGCTGATCCTCCCAAAATCCAGCCCGGTGACTCTCTGCGCCGGGCTGATTTTTTATATCTTCCCCTCGGCGCGAGCGATCAGTTTCGCCCGTTCCAGCGCCACGTTGATATTGGGGCAGATATTCTCTTTCCCCAAGAGTTCGCAGAAGCCCGATTTCTCCAGCGTGGCACGTACGGCAGGCTTCACGCCCGAGAGAATGACGGCGATCTTCTCCTTCTTCGACATCTGGCAGAGGGTGGTGAGGTTGTGTATGCCCGTGGAATCGATGAAGGGAACCCTCCTCATGCGAATGACGCGCACACGGGGGCGATTGCCCAGCTGAGCCATGGTCTCCTCGAACTTGGTGGCGATGCCGAAGAAGTAGGGACCGTTGATCTCGTACACTTCCACTCCTTCGGGGATGGCGAGATGCTCCTCGTCGCGCAGGGCGATGTCCACTTCGGCCGACGGATCTATCTCGTCGGTCACCACGGAAATGTCGGTGGTTTCCATCACCCGCTTCATGAAGAGCACGCAAGCGATGACAAGTCCCACTTCGATGGCGACGGTGAGGTCGAACAGCACGGTGAGCGAGAAGGTGATGAGCAGTACCGCCACGTCGGATTTCGGACTTCGGAGCAACGACCTGAACACCCGCCAGCCACACATGTTATACGATACCACGATCAGCACGCCCGCCAGGCAGGCCATGGGGATATACCGCGCCAGCGGCATGAGGAAAAGCAGGATGAGCAGGAGCGTCGCGGCGTGCACAATCCCGGCCACGGGCGTGCGCCCACCGTTGTTGATGTTGGTCATGGTGCGGGCGATGGCTCCCGTGGCGGGTATGCCTCCGAAGAGGGGCGCGACGAGGTTGGCGACTCCCTGCGCCATCAGCTCGGTGTTGGAATCGTGGCGGTCGCCAATCATGCCATCGGCTACGGTGGCCGACAGCAGCGATTCGATGGCGCCCAGCACGGCGATGGTGAGCGCGGCGGGGAAGAGTTCGCGGATGGTCTCCCATCCTAACGCCGGCAGCGCGGCGTCGGGCAGTTGGGACTGTATGCTGAAGCGGTCGCCGATGGTGGCTATCTGGTCGATGCCTCCCGCGTTCTTCAGCAGGTAGACGGCGACGGTCACCACCACGATGGCGACGAGCGAGCCGGGCACTTTGCGCGAGAGTCTCGGCGTGAGCGTGATGAGCAGGACGCTGGCGACGCAGGTGAGGAGGTTCCACGGGTTGATCGTGTCGAGGTGGTGGAAGTAGAGCAGCCATTTTCCCACGAAGTCGCCCGGCACCGCGTCGCTACCGAACGTCAGTCCCAGCGCGTCGGCTACCTGCGTGGTAAAGATGGTGACGGCGATGCCGCTGGTGAACCCCACGATGATGGGATAGGGGATAAACTTCACCACGGCGCCCAGCTTGAACGCCCCCAGCACGATGAGAAGCACTCCGGCCATGAGCGTGGCCACCATCAGCCCGGCCTCGCCGTACTCGGCGATGATGCCGTAGACGATGATGATGAACGCTCCCGTGGGTCCCCCGATCTGTACCTTGCTCCCACCCAGGAGCGAGATGATGAATCCCGCCAGGATGGCGGTGATGATTCCCTTCTCGGGCGACACCCCCGAGGCGATACCGAAGGCGATGGCCAACGGCAGGGCTACGATGCCGACGATGACGCCCGCCATGAGGTCGGCCATCAGCGTCTCGCGCGAATAATTCTTCAGGCAGGACACCAGCTTGGGCCTGCATGCCAATAATTGCTTCATACAATGCGCTTTTTCCTGATCATCAAAAATACAGCCGCGAAAGTAGATAAAAAGTTAAATAGATGCAAAGAAGCGAGGCAGGTTCCAAACAAATTGCATATATTTGCGTTGTTTATTATGGAATAGTTCGTTCCGTGATAGCAAGATAATCCATTTTTTAATAACAATAATACTGGAATTATGACTAAAAGCATTAAAGGAACTCAAACCGAAAAGAACCTGCTGACCTCGTTCGCGGGTGAATCACAAGCCAGGATGCGCTACACCTATTTCGCCAGCGCAGCCAAGAAAGAAGGCTACGAACAAATCGCTGCTATCTTTGAAGAAACCGCCGACCAGGAGAAGGAGCACGCCAAGCGCATGTTCAAATTCTTGGAGGGAGGCATGGTGGAGATTACCGCCAGCTACCCCGCCGGTGTTATCGGAAACACTTTGGAGAACCTACGCGCCGCCGCCGCCGGCGAGAACGAGGAGTGGACAGAACTCTATCCGCACTTCGCCGACGTGGCCGATGCCGAGGGATTCCCCATGATTGCCGCCATGTACCGCAACATTTGCGTGGCCGAGAAGGGGCACGAGGAGCGCTATCTCGCCTTCGTGAACAACATCGAGAAGATGAACGTGTTCGCCAAAGAGGGCGAAGTGGTATGGCAATGCCGCAACTGTGGATTCATCAGCATAGGCAAGGAAGCTCCCGAGGTTTGCCCCGCCTGCCTGCATCCGCAAGCCTATTTCGAAGTGAAGAAAGAGAACTATTAATTTTCAATAGGTAAATAGCTTAGTTTTATTTTAAGGTAAGGAAGGGCGTGCCGTATGGCACGCCCTCTTTCATTAATAAACATTAAAAGTGAGCTAAAAACTTTTATTTCGGCGGGCTTATATTTAGTTTTGCGTCGAAAAACCGGCGTAGATAGATATCACTTATTGTACTCTCTAAAGCAAGGAAATAACGTAATAGGCGTATCGAAAACAATGATCCGGAAAGAGAATAATTAACGTATTAGTGCCTATGGGGAGATAGGGCACACTTTTATGAAATAAACAAGATGGTAGATTTGATTACGAATCTTATATCTGTATTTACTGTTCACGCGGCAATGCCGGGCGGGTCTTCTCGCGGCAATGCCATCCTTGTCCCTTGCCTCCATAGCGAGACGGGGAATCCTCATTTATATAACATCATCGAATCGGTCGGCACTTGGTAGCCTCAAGCGCGGGGCATCGCCTTGTCCGGCCTGTCCGTATCCGTTCATTAATTTTTATTCATTATTCATCATTAAAAAACACGAGAGATGAAGAAAACATTATTCAAGATCGCCTGCCTAAGTCTTATCCTGGGCTTTGGGGCATGCACGCAGACCCACGACGATGGGGCTGACATCACTATCGAAGAGGGAGATCCTACCCTCATGGCATTAAGCCTGAGTTTTCCCGTACCCGACAAGACACGCGGGGAAGAAGAGACGGGACTTGCGTCGGAATCGGCTATCAACACGGTCGACGTATTCATCTATGGCGCGAACCGCGTCTACCTGTCGCACACGAGGTTCCTCCAGAGTGACTTCGACATCACCGGCGGCAAGTACACCGGGAAGAAGCTGATAAAGACCACCAGCGGCCTGAAGTTCATTTTCGTGGGCGCCAACCTGCCCGAGACGGTCATCCAGAAGGTGATAGACGGTTTCCACACCACCGCGCTCTCCACCGAAGCCCAGTACATCACCAAGGAGATGATGGTGGGCAGTGGTGAGGACGCCTTCGTGATGTGCAGCAAGGAGCTGGAGTCGAAAACGTTGGCGACTTACACACCCAGCACGGACGATGCCACAGATCCTAACTTGCCGGCCGATAACAAATTCGACGTCGAGCTGGTACGCCTGGCCGCCAAGGTCACCGTGGCCGAAGGGAAGAACCTCGAGAGGCGCACGCCCGAAGGCACTTTCGTGGGCAACATCGAGTTTGCCGTCGACCACTTCAACAACAAGACCTTCCTGCTGCAAGGCTCGGCACCCAAGTACGCCGACCCCAACTGGGACGAACCCGGATGGAAGGCTGGCGACAAAAAGAAGGGCAACGACTCCATCAAGTACAGCAACTATTGGGACGACCTGGCGAAGAAACCTGCCGGAACGGGTTACCAGGCCATCAACCAGAATGGCACGGCTTTCGCGCAACTGGCGAAGGCGTACGTGGCCGAGAACACCTCCGAGCCGGGCATCCTGCTGAAAGGTACCCTCACGAGGCTCATCATACGCGGTAGGTTCAAACCCGACTACGTGTACGTCGCCAACGACCAACAGCAGCTCAACCCACCCCTGGGCTACCAGCTGCAAGACAACAGGTCGGGCGATGTAGGTACGTTCTACCTTATCATGAACAGCGCCGGACAGGCCTACTACTGCCTCGACGGCGCCATACTCCCCGGACTGTCGGACGCGGTGAAGGGAGCGAGCGATAATCGGGTGTACACCTACACGAACGGTTATTGCTACTACGACCTTTGGCTCAACAACGACGAGAAGGCCCCCGTGCGCTACCAGCCGCTGCGCAACGAGTACTACGCGTGCACCATCACCGCCATCAAGGCATTGGGCAACCCCACCGAGGAACTCGACGATCCCGACATGACGATGCTCGAACCCACTACGAACATCGCCGTAGACATGGACATCATGCCCTGGACCGTGGTGCCGCACGACTACGTGCTGGGCGAATAAGCGACGACACGGCGATGAGAACGGTCCTGTGTTCCTCCTTGCTCCTCCTGGCCACGGCCTCGTGCATCGACGAAGACCTATCGACCTGCCCGAGCGGCATCGCGGAGGTCTCCTTCGGCTTCAGCACGCAGATGGGCACGTCGGAAACGCTCGAGGCGGTCAACCTGTATGTCTTCGACAGCCAGGGCAAGCCCGCCTACGTCCACGTGTTCGACGAGGTGGAGGGGGGAAGGCAATACCTGATCGACGTGAACGTGCCACGGGGCATGTACGACATCATCGTCTGGAGTTCGCAGACGCATCCCTACGAGGTGAGATACAATCCACCCGCGACCCGTGAAGACGGGGCGGGCGACGAGTGGCTGAACGGCAAGCTGTTCTCACTCGTCGTCCCCCCGTCGCGCGTCGTCGACGGGCTGCTGCCTCCCTTGTTCTACGGGAGGCTGCTCAACGTGGAGCTGGGCGACGACCGCGACTACTCGCTGGCCGTGCCCATGACGGAAAACACCAACACGCTACGAATCACCGTCACGGGACTTCCCGACGACGTATCTTGCACGTTCAACGTGACCGACGATAACGGCGCCTACTACTTCGACAATAGCCTGGCGCCCTGCGAACCATTCACTTACACCACACGGCTGACTGCCGGAAAGAACGGTCTGACCGGCACGACGCGTGTGTTACGATTGGGCGACGACCGCTCGCCACAGCTCGAGCTGCGCGACAGCGACACCGGCAAGCTGCTCTATCCCACCGAAGCATCACACACATCCTCATTGGTCGAATTGATACGAACGACGTACGCCCAAAGCCATACGCCAGCCGACGAACCCTTCTCGTTCGACCTGCAACATGATTATCAACTCGCTTTCCGATTTGACGCCAGCATGGGCGTGAGCGTCGACATCAACAGATGGATCGAGATCTCCACCGAAGAAGTACTGGAATGATAACGACAAGGAAAGGGACAAAACAATGAACACTAAGAGATTCATCACATACTGCGCTGTGTGCCTCCTCTCGCTCACCGCCTGCGTGCGCGACGACTTCGCCGGGCAGCCCATCGGCCAGGTAGCCGAGCGGGAGGTGATATTCAGCGTCTCCATCCCTAAGGGCGGACGGGTCACCCGTGCGATGACAGATGGCGACGAGAATGTCGTGATGAGTGTCGACGTGCTGGCCTTCAAGTACGACGAGGACTTGGGGGCCTACTGTTATGCCTACCACTCGGAAGGAAAGCCCGCCCGGGGCGACGACTCTTCCGTCACCTTCATGATCAAGGCGCACATACTGCCCGAGGAGCAGAAGTTCGTCATACTGGCCAACGCCTCAGAGCAGGTCAGTGCGCTCACTGCCGGCATTCCCGCCGTGCCCACCCCTCCCAAGATCGAGAAAGAGGCTTTCCTCGATCGCTTGCGGGTCGACCTCACCGCCAACGGAGGGCGGTGGAACACGGGCGACGCCACGGGCAACTACACCCCGCTGCCGATGTGGGGAGAGAGCGATGGAGTGGTCGTCTCGACCTCCACCAAGCAAATTGCCGACGCCCCCATACCGCTCTTGCACATGCTTGCCCGTGTCGACGTGACGCTCGCCACCGACATCCCCGAGCGGACCACCGACGTGTTTCGCCTCACGGAGGTCTATCTCTACAACTATATACCTTGCGGACGCGTCGTTCCCTCCTCGGGCGCGTACGACGAGAAGCGGCAACGGGTGACAAAGCCCTCGGTACCCATCTACGCCCCCATCGGCCAGCCCTACGCCCCGGTGAAGGGGCCGATCCGTTTCACGGAGGTCAACGCCGACAGCACCGCCATGCAACGGGTGATCTACGCCCTCGAGGCCATCGGCGTGAACGAGCGGGAGAAAGCCACCTGCCTCGTGATAGGCGGGCGATACAGCGCCAGCGGAGCCTTCGACGATGCTCCCGACACCTATTACCGGGTCGACCTGTACGACAAGGCGACGCAGACAAACATGGACGTGCTGCGCAACCACCTCTACCAGATCCTCATCACCGAGGTGCGCGACAGCGGTTTCGACACCCCCGACATGGCGTTCGAGGCACAGTCGGCCAACCTCACCGCCGAGGTGCTCCAATGGAGCGACGCCGGGATGGACAACATCGTCTTCGACGGCACGTCGGTGCTCGGCGTGAGCGCCGACCGGTTCAAGTTCTACCGCAACGAGGACCGTTCGGAAGCCGTGGAAGACAACATCCTCTCGGTCTACACCGACTACCGGGGCACCGACGCCACCTATCCCGCGGGATGGTACGTCAAGTCCGTGCGCGACATCGACGAGGACGGCGGGATCGGGGGGGAATACACCGACTTCGGCGACTGCTGGCTGAAGCTGCGCGACGAGTCGGGCACCATCTTGGGGATAGGGCGGGGCGCGGACGACGCCTACGTCCACCCGTCCGACGCGAAGAGCGATCTGTACCTCACCTTCGACGCCTTGCAGGGCGACGACGTCGAAGGGAGGACCGTGCTTATCACCTTCGCCGCCGGCCGGTTAGAGTACGCCGTCCGTGTGGAGCAGAGCGAGGATTACCTCTACGACATCAAGACGCATTACGTCAACGGCGACGACCTCACGCGGACGCCGCACGAGCTGCGCAACGGCGGCACGCTCAACTTCGTCTCCCTGCAGGGCAAGCAGCCCGCCTCCAAGACCGTCGTCCTCGATATATACCCCAAGACGAGCCGGGTCACCGTCCTCTGCGGCACCATACCCAACATCCCCGAGTTCGTGGGCAGCGCTTCCGGTGTCAGCCTCCCCTCGGTCATCGAGCCGCAAGAGTCGGGCGAATATCGCCTCGAGCTGAACCCGAATCCGCTCTCCACCGACGATGAGAAGTTGCATGGGCGAGCCAGCGTGGTGACGCTGCTCCTGGAGTATGACGGCAACGTCGTCAGCCGCATCTTCATCCTCAAGCAGATCGACTACGGCTACAGCGTGGAGGGACTGGACTCGCTCTACCTCATGAACGAGGACAAGCACCTCTTCAAGGTGAAGGCCAACGTGGAATGGCAGGCGCGGGTGACGAGCGACCCCTGCGGCATCCTGCAACTGCATACCTCCCGCGGGGCGGCCAACATCGTGGAGGGTTCCAACGTGCGGTTCAACTTCAACGATTTCACCGAGGCGTACGCCAGCCACGCCGAGGCGTTCAGGGACTACCAGAACGAGAGTGGCTGGACCCCCGACAAGGGGATGGCGGCGGCCACCGTCCATTTCTTCCATATCGACCAGCGGGGCGATACCATCGACTTGGGCGACGTCGTCCTGTGCGCCTCGCCCATCCTGATCAGGGACAACAACAGACGCGTGCCCGCCAGGGCGGTCGACCCGCTCAACCCCGCCGACCTCATCAGCGACGCCTTCGTGGTGGAGGGGGGGAAGACGAGTTACCGCTGGCGCGTCAGCTACGAGCTGACGTCAAGCCCCAGCCTCACGCGGCGGGGGAAATCGGGCAACGCCCTGACGCTGAAGAACCACCGGGCCTATCTCACGGAAGACGACGGCAGTACGGAGATTACGCTCGACGCCGACGGATACAGCGACGTGCGCCTGTCGGGGACGGGCTTCCGTATGAGGTTCCAGCCCCTGCAATTCCCCAACCGGCAGATTCCCGGCATCGTGGCGCGGGCAAAGCTATTCCTCGAGATGCCCGGCGGCGGTTTCCTCCCCGTGCCCAGTGCCGTGGCCAGCGTGTACCAAGACGAGCTGACGCCAAGTCCTCGGGTGATCTGGTCGCCGGGCACCCAGTACGGCTGCCTCTTCAACGGCTATTTCGATACCGAGCGCGCCTATATGCTCAAGCGGTGGAACATATCCCCCAACAACCAGGGACAGCTCAACGCCAACCGGGTGGTGTGCAGCACCTTGGCCGGGCCTCCCGCCAGCGAGAACTGGGGCGACATGACCTACCTGCAGATGGGCTTCGGCGACGACAACGGCTACTACCCCCCGGTCGCGCAAATCTGGAATCTCTGGCGGGGAGGCGAGGCGTGCGTCGGCCTGTTCCTGTTGGGCATCAACAACGACAGGGTGGCCGAACAGCAGAAGCGGCTTCCCGACGGGTACACGCTAATCTACCAGGATGTCAACAACACGACCAACACCCGGGTGAATACCGAATGTGCCCAGACGCTGGTCTACCGCTTCATGATGGGACAGTACGACGGGGCGCCATACGCCATCGCCTCGCCCGACTTCCGGTTCCAGACCGTCAACTTCGTGTCGACCAGCCTCACCGACTGGCCCGACACGGCCATACCGCTCATCAAGAACACGTCGAACGGTCGCGCCCTCTTCACCGTCGACCCCACCACGAACATCTTCTGTCTCGGCGAGGAGCAGATGTTCGAGAGCATGCCCATCAACGTCACCTCCAGCACCGAGAGCCGCTGGAAGTACTTCGCCAACGTCGTGGAGTACATCACCAATGCCTCGGACTACGGCCATCTGTTCTGCAAGCTGCTCGTCGACGACGGCCCGCTCAACCTCTGGAGCGAGGAATGGGGAGAGAACGTTTATCCTTACTGACGCCGATGAAGGGAGCCATCACATATTGCGCCATCTGCCTTCTCTTGCTCGCGGCTTGCGTGCACGACGACTTCGCCGACCCGCCCATCGCCAAGTTGGGCGAGCGCGAGGTGGTGTTCAGCGTCTCCATCCCGCGCGCCGGACGGGCCACCCGCGCGCTGGGCGAGAGCGACGAGAGCACCGTGACGAGCGTCGACGTGCTGGCTTTCAGCTACGACGCCGCCTCCGACAGCTATCTCTACGCCTACCACTCGGAGGGGAGGGAGACCAAGGGCAGCGGATCCGGGATCACATTCATGATCAAGGCGTACATCCTGCCCGTGAAGCAGAAGTTCGTCGTATTGGCCAATGCCTCCCGGCAGGTGGAGACACTCCTTGGCGACGTTCCCGCCGCGGGCGACGACCAGTCCGGGATGGAGAAAGAGACGTTCCTCGCCCGCCTGCGGGTGGATCTCACCGCCAGCGGCGGGCAATGGAACACAGGCGACGGCTCGGGCAACTATACCCCGTTGCCGATGTGGGGAGAGAGCGAGGGGGTGACCGTATCCGGCTCCACCCAGCGGATATCGGACACCCCCATACCCCTCCTGCGCATGCTCGCCCGTATCGACGTGGCGCTCTCCACCGATGCCCCCGGGCGGAGCACCGACGTGTTCCGCCTCACGGAGGCGTGCCTCTACAACTACATACCCTGCGGACGCGTCGTCCCCTCCGCCACCGCTTACGACGGGCAACGGCAACGGGTTACGGCGCCTACCCTGCCCATCAACGCCTCCACCGGGCAACCGTACGCCCCGGTGAAAGGGCCGGTCCGCTTCACCGAGGTCGATGCCGACAGCACCGCCATGCGACGGGTGATCTACGCCCTCGAGGCCGTAGCCACGGACGAGCGGGAGAAAGCCACCTGCCTCGTGATAGGCGGTCGATACAGCGCCGCGGGGAGGTTCGACGAGGCGCCCGTGACCTACTACCGCGTCGACCTGTACGACAAGGCGGCGGGAACCAACATGGACGTGTTGCGCAACCACCTCTACCAGGTCCTCATCACCGAGGTGCGCGGCAACGGCTTCGATAGTCCCGAGGAGGCTTTCCGGGCACAATCGGCCAACCTCACCGCCGAAGTGCTCCAATGGAGCGAATCGGGCATGGCGCATATCGTCTTCGATGGCACCTCGGTGCTCGGCGTGAGCGCCGAACTATTCAAGTTCTATCGCAACGAGGACCGCTCGGAAGCCGTGGAGGACAACATTCTCTCGGTCTACACCGACTATCGGAGCGGCGATGCCGCGTCCGTGTCGGGCTGGTACGTCAAGTCCGTGCGCGACGCCGGCGGCGGAAGGGAGTACACCGATTTCAACGACTGCTGGCTGAAGCTCCGCGACGAGTCGGGCAGCGTGCTGGGCATAGGGCGGGGCGCGGACGACGCCAACGTCGGCCCGTCGGACGTGAAGAGCGACCTGTACCTCACCTTCGACGCCTTGCAGGGCGACGATGCCGAGGGGCGGGCCGTAGTCATCACCTTCGCCGCCGGACGGTTAGAGTACGATGTCCGCGTGGAGCAGAGCGAGGATTACCTCTGCGACATCAAGCTGCACTACGTCAACGGCGACGACCTCACGCAGACGCCGCATGAGTTGCAGAACGGCGACATGCTCACCTTCATCTCCCGAGCGGGCAAGCAGCCCGGCTCCAAGACCATCGTCCTCGAAGTCTACCCCAAGACGAGCCAGGTCACCGTCATCTGGAACGCCATGCCCGACATCCCCGAGTTTCTGGGCGGCGCGTCGGGGGTGAGCCTGCCTACCTTCATCACGCCGCAAGAGTCGGGCAGATACCGCCTCGAGCTGAAGCCGCAGGCGCTCTCCACCGCCGACGAGAAGAAGAACGGACGGGCCAGTGTGGTGACGTTGCTCTTAGAGTATGGCGGCAACGTCGTCAGCCGCATCTTCACCCTCAAGCAGATCGAGTACGGTTCCAGCTTGGAGGATGTCGACTCGCTCTACCTCATGAACGGGGAGCATCACCTCTTCAAGGTGAAGGCCAACGCGGAATGGCAGGCGAAGGTGACGAGCGACCCCTGCGGCATCCTGCGCCTGCATACCTTCAGCGGGGCGGCCAACACGGTGCGGGGCACTAACGTGCGGTTCGAATTCAACGACTTCACCGAGGCTTACGCCAGCCATGCCGAGGCGTTCAGGAACTACCAGGAAGAGGAGGACTGGACCCCCGGCAAGGGGATGGCGGCGGCCACCGTCCACTTCTACCACATCGACGAGCGGGGAGACTCCATCGCTCTGGGCGACGCCATCCTGCGCGCCTCCCCGGTCCTGATCAGGGACAACGAGAGACGTGTGCCCGCCCGGGCCGCCGACCCGCTCAACCCCGTCGACTTCGTCAGCGACCCCTTCGTGGTGGAGGGAGGGAAGACGAGTTACCGCTGGCGCGTCCGGTACGAGCTGACGTCAAGCCCCAGCCTCACGCGACGGGGGAAGTCGGGCAACGCCCTGACGCTGAAGAACCACCGCGCCTACCTCACGGAAGCCGACGGCAGCACGAAGATGCCGATCGACGCCGACGGATACAGCGACGTGCGCCCGTCGGGGACGAGTTTCCGCATGAGGCTCCAGCCCGTGCAGTTCCCCAACCGACAAATCCCCGATATCGTGGCGCGGGCAAGGCTCTACCTCGAGATGCCCGACGGCAGTTTCCTCGCCGTGCCCAACGCCGTGGCCAGCGTGCACCAGGACGAGCTGACACCGAGGCCGCGCGTCATCTGGGCACCGGGTGGCACCAACCAGTACGGTACGCTCTTCGACGATCCTTATTTCAACGGACAGCGGGCATATATGTTCGAGCGCTGGGGGATATCGCCCAACAACCGCGACCAGCTCAACGCCAACCGCGTGGTGTGCATCAGCCAGGAAGGGCCTCCCGCCAACGAGACCTGGGGGGAGATTACCTACGTCCAGATAGGCTTCGGCGACGATACCGGCCAGTATCCGCAGCCGGCCAGCATCTCGAAATACTGGGCGAAAAGCGACATACCCGTCTGGCTGCATGGAGTGGGTATTGACGGGCGAATAACCCAGGAGCAGCAACGCATGCCCCCGGGATATACCATCTTTTACAGGAACGAGGACAATACGGACAACATCCGCGTAGACGCCTCGTTCTCCGACAAGCTGGTCTACCGGTTCCTGTTCGGCAATTTCGACGGAGCCTCTTACGTCATCACCAACCCCGACTTCCCCTTCCAGAATATCGAGTGGGTATCGACCACCCTGACTAATTGGCCCAGCACCACCATTCCTATCGCCAGGAACAAGAACACGGGGAACGCCATGCTGACCATCGACCCCTCCACGAACATCCTCTTCGCCGGCGAGGACGAACTGTTCCGCTACATGCCGCTCAGCGCCGGCATCAACGCCAGCACGGCGCCGCGCTACTTCCTCTTCGCCAATATCGTGGAGTACATCACCAACGCCTCGGACTACGGGTTACTCTTCTCCAAACTGCTCGTCGACGGCGAACCGCTCAACCTCTGGAGCGCGGAGTGGGGGGAGAATGTGTATCCGTACTAATCGTTTCACAACTATGATTTATATGTAAGCCGATAAAAAATCGACAGAATAGGCACGATTATTGACCAAATGAGCCACGATATCGCCCGATTGCTCACAGAATGAAAAAACGGGTTACTGATTTTCAGAAGATTTACTATACCTTTGCGAGCGAGTAATAATTAATTTCCATGAAATAATCCGGTAGCTTGAACCTTTTTTAAAAAGTGAGCCATGGAAGAGAAGTTTCATATCAACACCCTACGAAGATTTCACCGATTTCGCTCGTTGGTTGCTCACTCTTTCTTATACAAGGAGGAACAACGAGTATGGCAAGAATCTCCTTGCGAAGAAGAAGCGATACGAGTGTCGGTAAATCCCATTGATGGTGCGAAAGAAAGAAATACATTTGTTGCAACAATAATAAGCTTATTATGAAAAAGACGGAACATACACCTGCTGTTCGTTGGCGATACAATCTCCATCTCGCGCTCCTGATAGGAATATGCGGTTGGGTTTTCATAGGAAGTAGTTGCGGTGAATCTTCGCGAAAAAACTTGTATAAAAATAGCAATACTATAGCTTCTGTTGACAGTCTAAGGCATAGCGATGACGGTATAATATCCATTCTTGATTTTGACAATAGGAAACAATTCATAAATTATAAGTCCTAATAGATATGGTATGTCTCAAATGCAACAAATGCGGAGCATTTATTCGGGATAGAGGTGCTCGTTTTTGTCACAAATGTGGAGCGCCGTTAAGCCGTACCCCAAATCTTGAATGGATGAGAATTCAGCGAGAATCCTCTTCTGTAGCGAATAGGATTATAGAATTGGAAGAGGAACTTGGTCGTGAAAAACAAAAGCTCACTAAGATTAATAAGGAGAAAAAGAGACTGGATACCGAGAAAAAGAAGTTGGATGAAGAGAATAAGGAATTGAAGAGTGAACTCAGTAAAGAGAAAAAGAATAAACTCAAGTCATTGCTCTTCTACGGATTTGCAGTTATTTGTATAATAATTCTTTATTTCCTTATATTTTATTATGAGGAGGTTTAAGTCTATAGATTATCTCTTGTTAGCAGTAGTCGCCTGCCTAGTAATAAAGATTTTCTGTGAGCCTATACGCCAGGATGTAAGATTCTATATCTGTTATTGTTTGATACTTGGTTTGTTGTCGTTTATGTTATTACGTCCTCACATAGAAGGAATATGGAGTAAGGGAAAGTTTTTATCAATACTTGCTTTCGCTTTTACTGTAGCCATAGAAATTCTACCTACGAATATGATTTTTTCTATTAGAGCCATTGATTGTTCATTGGGTAAAGCCGATGTTCTAAGGATAGACAGTCTATTCGGAGATACACGACCTGCACATCGTATTTTTGGGTATGATATCACAAGCTATGTCAGACAACCTGGAATTGATGATGAGTTGAAAAAACTTTATAATAGGTATGTGCGATTTATAAACTCAAAGGGAGTTGTGAAGAAGGGTATTCCAACCGTGGAGATGCAATCTAAGAAGAAAATATCGTACCTACAATTTAATAAAGTGAAAATGATGGCCGATATACTCAGGTTGCAAAATAGAGACAAGGATTCTTTGTCAATATATACAATTGGAAGTTCAATATCCAGGGTCGTTAGCAATAGACAAATATCATCTAAAGATGTAGATAATGTGATAAATGATTTCTATAATAAGGAATTCAAACATGACGAAAGAAAACATTCTCGTTACGACAAGTACTATGATACCCTTGATTCCGTGGTAAGTAATTATAGGGAAATGAATTGTGTTCTCTATACATACGGTGATTGTATTCCGGATGAAGGAACAAATCCTATAGAGAGAGGGCATGTGGCGATAGATAATCGTCGTGTAGGATCTATGAACCATTCGTCCTTTTTTTCTAAGGGCGCAATTGAGAATCTATTTATATCCCCTTCGCCTCAAGGGACTTCGAAGAATGGCATACGTGAACCATTCTTAAAAGGTGCCAAGTCTTTGCGAGAGCGCCATATCCATTTAAATCGTGACATTAATATGGAAGATGACAAAGGCTTATCTGTAGATGAGATTATATCCGAAGATGGAATAGAAATGATTCATTATTCTGATGGAGAAGCATCTCCATCGCTATATTTTCCAGACTCCACGTACAGGATAAAGATAGATATGGGAAAAGAGGAGCTTCCGGATAACGTGACGATCATGTTGTCGCCATTACGAGGAAATGGAGAAATTGAATTATCAGATAGAACTTACGCAAAGATACTAGGTGAAGGGAGATATTATATAAAGTTTAGTGGCGGTGAAATTAGTAAATCGATTAAGCTCAATGTAGAGCAGCAAGATTCATCGTATAGGAAAGAGCTATTTATAGATTTAGAATTGTCTCAAAGTAAAGTGCCGTCTATGATAATAAGATTGATAGTGTTGCTCTTTCTTAGTATCTCGGGCTTTGGGCTAGGAGTGTTTCTTCATCGGTTGATTAATTATTTTATGTGATTCTGCATAAACTTAGGAAAGATACAATAAAAGGGCAGATCATCTCTTTGCCGCATAGTATAAGGAATAACCAGGGCTTACAGCCCGCAACGTCACACACACGCGGGAAACCGGAGCGTGCCGCTCGTTCCTCGCTCTGCGTTGGGCTAATAGCCCTACGGGCATAGGCTTTCAGCCACGCTTTGGCCCTTGCAGGGCGCCGAGTCCAATGGCTCGCGAATGGCGAAGACGTGCCTCCTATCCAGCCGCTCGCAAAATGTGAGACTTTACTGGAGGACGGTACAGGGGATAAACACAGGTTTTCACTGGTGCCCCATAATACCGAAGGCATCCCGACAAGAATAGACTGGATAAGGCGGTTGAAAGGGCAGCTTATCTCTTTGCCACATAGTATAAGGAATAAGCTGGGCTTACCCCGCAACGACACACGTACGCGGGAAATCTGGACGTGTCGCTCGTTCCTTGCTTTACGTTGGATTGGATTAAGCGGTCCATTCAGGCAACAGTTTACAGCTACGTTTAGGGCTTTCAGGCCGCATTTCCTGCAGTTTACTGTCTGGTGTGTTCTGGATTGGAATACTCGCGAAAATGGAATCATATACCGCAGAATGGTTGGACACTGTTTCCATTCGGAAATTCCATGAAACAGAACTTTCCGGTGCCGTTTCCGCTCGGAAATTCCATGAAACAGAACTTTCCGGTGCTGTTTCTGCTCGGAAATTCCATGAAACAGAACTTTTCGGTGCTGTTTCCGCTCGGAAATTCTATGCGGCAGAATTTTTTGGTGCAATTTCCGGCCGGAAATTGCATAATAATAATGTTTTGGTGCTGTCGCCGGCCGGAAATCGCATGAAAATAACGTTTTGGTACTGTTTCCGGGCGGAAATTCAATGGGAAAGTAATTTTTGATGCTATTTCCGGTCGGAAATCGTATAGGAAAGAGCGATTTGATACTTTTTCCGAGAGGAAACTGTATAATAATAATGTTTTGGCGCTATTTCCGGCCGGAAATTGTATCGGGAAGTAGTTTTTGGCGCTGTTTCCTCGCGGAAATGGTGGCGAGCGAATGAAGTTCATGGGTGAGCCGATAAAAAATCGACAGAATAGGCACGATTATTAGCAGAATGAGCCACGATTTCGACCGATTAAGCACGCGGCGGAAAAATGGGACGCGGAATATCGCGGGATTTACTCTATCTTTGCGGGTAGGTAACATTTAAATTTGTATGGAAAGGACATAGAACTTAAATTTTTAGAAAAGAGTGAGCCATGGAAGAAACGTTTTACATTGCCACTGCGCGGGGCTTTCGCATATTCCGCATGTCGGACATCTACTTCTTCTCGTACGAGAAGGAGCAGCGGGTGTGGCAAGCCATCTCCATCGACGGACAGCTGTTCAAGCTCCGTCGGCAGACCGGCGCGGACGAAATCATCGCCGCTTCCCCCGCATTCGTACGGATCAACCAATCCATCATCATCAATATGCTGCACCTGGCCTCCATCGAGGGGTGCTACGTGAGCCTCGACGCGCCCGCGGAGTACTTGTGCGAGCGGGACGACTTGCGCGTGTCGAGGGGATACATGAAGGAGCTGAAAAGCCGGTTGTTTTTGCTGTGAGCCGTTCCGACGGACGAAGAGGACGGATGGAGCCGGGACTTTGGAATTATAAACGTTAAAGATAGAACGATATGAAACATTCAGATGTGACAACATGGAGCCGAACGCTCATCGTAGGCATCGCCGCGCTATGCGTGAGCGCCTGCGGACCATCGTCGAAAGAGGCGTACCTGGAGCAGTTTGACGCCTTCATCACGGAGGTGGCCAACAATTACCGGTCGTATGGCGAAGGCGATTGGCTGGAGAAAGACAAGGAGTACGCCAGGTTCACGGGCGAATGGTACGATAAGTTCAAGGATGAGTTCGGCGTGAAGGACGAGGTGCTGATCAAGTCCAACCAGGGGCAATGGCATTATTACCGCAACATAGACGCCATAGGCTCGTCGATCGAGGAGATGCTCAACTCGCTCGACGTGAAGGGACTGAAGGCCAAGGTGGAGTACTACATCGAGAACGACATGCAAGAGGACCTGGAGAAGTTGCGCCTCGACGCCAAGAAGGCGGGAAAGAAAGCGCAGGAGGCTCTTGACGGAATCCTGGAAGACCTAAAAGCCGCCGAGCCATGAAGCGGAGGACGAACAGGATACTTGGCGTGGCGTTCTACGTGTTGTCCGTAGTCTGTTTCGTGTTGGGAATCGTTTTCCCCATACTGACCACGCACAAGAATCTCGTCCTCTTTACCTACGACCACGAAAGCATTACGCTGCTGGGGACCGTAAGGCTCTTCGTGGAGAGCCGCGATTACCTCCTGGCCGGCGTGATCTTCATGTTCACGTTCCTGTTTCCGATAATTAGGTATGTCGAGCTGTTCGTCGCGGTGGTTCGCGACAAGATACTGAAAACGTCGTACGACCTGGATCGCTTCAACATGCTCGACGTATTCGTGGTCGCCTTGCTGATCCTGTTTTTCAAGATCAACTCGAATTTCATCGTGATGACGGCGGGGATAGGAACCGCTTTCATCGCTTTCGCTGTGGTGTCGCGCATACTGACGAGCACTTTTCTCTCAAAACAAATTAACGCTGTAGATAACGTATGAAGAAAATCGCATTAATTACCCTGCTGCTGGCGGCTTGCGTATGTGCCCTGGCGCAGCCGCAACTGCAACGGCGCATCTATCTGTGGGACGTCACCTTGTCGATGAAAGCCTACCAGGGCCGTACCCCCGATATTTACGATGACGTGGTGAACTTCCTGGTGAAAGAGATCGACGGCATCACGGACGAAAGTACGGAGATCGTCGTCCTTCCTTTCCAGACATGCGTCTTGGAAACGTGGGAAGCGACCGCCACGCCCGAAGGCAAGAAGAGACTGATAAAGCATATCACCGATTACGATAACAACGTCCCGACAGAGACCAATATCGCGGGACCCATACAGGATGTACAAAAGCGCTTCATCCGTCCCGACAAGTATAACGTATTGATACTGCTGACTGACGGCGGGCAATCCGATAGCTTTGGAGGCAAGGCGAGCCTGCTGAAATTGCTCGAGCGGTGGGGCGGATACGCCAATGAGAATTATGCCTATTGCCTATACGTGATGCTGACCGAAAAGGCTAAGGAAGAAGCGGGGGAAGAAATCATCAATTTGGCGGCAAGGCCCGGCGACAACCTGGAGATCGTGGATTCGCCCGGACAAATGGAACTGATCGACTTGCGCCCCGAGGATCTTGTTTACGCGAACCTGAAGGACGACAAGACGGCAAATATCCCCTTGATATACCGGAAAAGCATCTCTTTTCCCGATGGCGTGGAGGTGAGAGTGGTAGCGGAAGACTCCGTCATGAACGTGAACCAGACCGTTGTCGTGAAAGACGGGAAGGTGACTTTCGACCTCGTGTACAAGCAACCGTACGAGGAGCTTAAAGTCTTGTTGCCGGAGGTGACGTCGTTGCCTATACGCGTTGAATTGGCCAACCAGGACGCGGTCAAGGACCGGTCGAAGAAGATACTCTATCTCACGAAAGACAATCTGGAGCTGCGGTTGATTAACAAACCCGAGAAAACCTTAAAAATAAGCATCATAAAGAAATGAGAAGATATGTGTATTTAGCCGCCCTGTCGCTGTCGATAGCCTCGTTTTGCGCCTCTTGCGACGACGACGGAGAGAAAGGGGAATTCTGGGGTAAGACCAAGTTCTATACCAACTTCGCCTTCAAGCCATACGTGCCGGACACCATGAAGCAGGAGCTTCGTTTCGATTTCAATGAGGACGCCCGCCGGTTGCTGACAAACGACATCGAGTTCGAAGTCGTGGAAAGAGATAACGAGACCGCCGACACCATCGTGGCCAGGGGCATCGAATTGTACAAGAATGGAGAACGATGCGCCGACAACGTCCTGGCCATCAATCCGTCGGAGCGAACGGCGGAAGTGGGCATCGTCTTCACGGCGGAAGCCAGCGAGGGCAGCCACACGCTCTTTTTGCGCGAAAGAGGAACCGGCGGCTTGGATAGAATTGACTATCTGGAGCTGGGTAAAGGCCTCGTCGTGGAGAAAGACGACGTGTACAATCCCTTGGCCTATTGGTTGGTCATCGGGCTGATCGCGCTCGTCATCGTTCTGGCCTTATGCTTCGTCCTCTCGCGCGTCATGAATCCGGGGACCCGGTTCTCCAAGGTTTTTATCGACTACAACGATGGGGCGGGCGAGCGCACGATACGGATGGGAAGCGCCTACAAGCTGGTTTGCTCGGACAAGCCGGTCAAGAACGGCGTCTTCTCCAAGTTTTTCGTCGGCGTGGTGCGGGTGGAGGTCAACGACTTCTGGACGCGTCAGGTAACGATAAGGAGTGGGCACGGGCACAAGATCCGCCTCTCGGGCTTGGGCGATTTCCAATTGGACAACGACGATACCGTCCGCGGGGAGCCGTTCAATGTCATCGACGCGGACGGAAAGAAGGCTACGATCACGACAACTTGAAAAGAGAATAATAATCATTTAAAACATCTATCAATATGGCAACAATTAGACCCTCCATCTATATCGGTCTTGGAGGTACCGGTATCAAAGCGATCGCGAAAACGAAGAAAATGTATGAGGACGCCTACGGCAAGGGCAACATTCCGGAACAAATCGCTTTCGCGGCGATCGATTTTGACTTGACGGAAGAGAACAACCCGAATTTGGCGACGGATATGAAAGACGATTTTCTGTCCCTGAAAAGCGTGGGAAGTCCCAAGGAGCTTTACGACGTGCGAAGCAAACTGGGCGAATACACCTGGATGTTCCCGCAGAATACCCGGTTTATTGAAAACATGATAAGCAAAGGCGCCAGCCAGGTGCGTACGTATGGGCGTTTCCTTTCGGAGATGATCATAGCCAGCATCGAACAACGGATAGCCAACTGCGTGACGCAAGTGAAGAATATCCAAAACAGCCTGGAGTACAACGAGGAGAGGGGCCAGTCCATCGACATCCATATCGCCATGTCGCTCGCGGGAGGTACCGGATGCGGCTCTTTCCTGAACGTGGCCATGATGATTCGCGACAAGTACCAGAACCAGGTGAACGTGGTGGGCTATGGCATATTGCACAGCGTGTTCCGCACGATGGACACTTCGACCAACAAATCGCCCCGCGTGGTGTCCAATGCGTATTCGGCCATATTGGATCTGGATTACCTGATGACCGCCTCCAACGATAACCCGATAAACGTCACCCTCAACGGGAAAAAATCGACGCTCACGAATCCCATCTTCGACGAATTCTACGTGATCGACAACGAGACTGAGAACGGCAAGCGCGTCGACAACGTGTCGAAGCTGTGCGAAGTGCTGGGCACCTGCCTGTACGTGGCCGGCGGCGATATGGGCAGCAAGATCAAGTCCGGACAAAGCAACACGGGATGGAAGAACGGCAATTTCAACATCTCCCCCAAGTTGGGCTGGGTACAGACTCTGGGCGCTTGCCAAGTGGTGTATCGGGGTGACCTGCTGGCCGATATCTATGGGCTGAAAGCCGCCATTGAGCTGATACGGAAATTGCAGCAGAAGGACACGGACATCCAGCAGCAAGCCGTAAACTGGACAGAAGCGGTCAAGATCAGGGAAGATGGCGACCAATACAACCAACTGACGGACGGCATATACGCCCCCGGCAAGATAACCGGCATCAAGATGCCCTTGCTGGACCGCAAAGATTCGCTGGCCGCAATCAAGGGAGTGGTGAACAAATATATCGGCGTCTATCCCGATTTCCCGAACGCGAACGACCTCAAGACGCGCAACGACGAGCTGGTGGCGAAGCTGGCCGAGAGGCTGTCGCAGCTCATCAACAAGGAACATGGCGTAGGAAACAGCTTGGTGTTCCTCGCGACGTTGGAGCAAATCCTGACCCAATTCAAGAATGAGATGGAGGGCGAATCGTCCGATTTCGACAAGACAGTACAGGTCGCGCTCGAAGGACTGGAACCCCAATATAAGGAATACGAGGACTACTCGAAGAAGATCTTCTCTACCAAGTCGGGCAAGGAAGAGCGCCTCGAGACCCTGGCGCGCTCCGCCCAACGCATCTTGAAGAATAAGCTGGAGATTGAACGCCGGAAAGCCGCCTATACCATATTCTCCAACCTGCTGGCCGAAATCGGCACGCTGAAGACGAAGGTCGACCAGCTGGACAAGAAGATGTCCCAACTCCTGAACGAGTACGAGACCGAGCTGACCACGCGGCAAAACTCGTCCGAGTCGACCTTGGTGTTCGAGTACGACTTGTCGTACAACGACAGGCTGAACATGAAGTTCCGCGACAAAGATCTCGTTATCTCCGACTATATCGGCTCCTTAGGCAAATCGTTGCTGGACATGGACCTGAACACCGATCTGAGCCATTCGATCCTCAAATTTGCCGGTACGTTGAAGGGCGCTCAAGAATATCGCGACGTACTGATTACCGACGTCATAGCCAAGCTGAGCGAGGAGGACTACAAACGGCTGAAGAAACAGATTGCCGAGAAGTCGAGCCGCCTGCTGAGGCTGGAAAATCGCGGACAGGTGAGCAAGACCCGGGGAAATTCCCTGCCCACCACCATGATGGTGCAGAATTACCTGATCTCACTTTACCGAGGTATAGATGAAGCCGGCAACCCGATAAAGTCGCGCCTGGAGGGCGACGGCGCATTTCTGAAGGATATCGAGAAAGAGTATATCAGGTCCGATTTCGAGTCCATGAAGCAGAAAATCATCTTCTATCGCTCGGACATGGCTATCATCCCCTACTGCATCGGCTCGTTCGACGACGCGACGGTGGAGCGGGAATACAACACGCTGATGCGTGACGCCTCGAATCCGAAGTCGACCAATCCCAACCCTCATTTCGACAGAGAGCTGTTCGAGGAAATGCGAAAGAAAGACTTCAAGCTGAAGCCCGAGATGCAGAACGAGGACATCCTCTATTGGGTCTGCGGCAACATCTTCGGCTGGGAGAGCGTCAAGGAGACAATGTACATCATGGCGAAAGACAATAACGGCAAGCCGCTGAAGATTGACCACAAAGAGGAGGTAGAGCACGTGAAGTACATCCGCATGAACAACAAGAAGTATTACTTTTGGAATGAAGACGGCGACTCGAGAGGGCTGGAAGGGAAATGGACACCGCTCGGCAACACCACGCAGAGAGACAAGGCGTTCAACTACTTCAAGACCGTGGTGCTGCCCCAAATCAAGCAGACGCTGACAGCGAAGATCCAGTACGACATCTCGAAGCGGGGAAGGGCGTACTATGAAATGATCATTGATGACATCATTTCGGGTGGATATGCCGACTATGTGGATAGGCTGCTGTGCACGGACAAGAATAGCTTGACGTACGACACGCAGGCCAGAGGCGACCTGCCACAACTGACCGAAGAGTGGAATTACATCTCGAAACAGCTGAAGAACGCCTTGAACAACATCTAATCAGAGAAAGGTAAAGAGTTATGCGATATTTTGCTCATTTCTTCATCGGGAAAGAGTTTTCCGATGTCGCGGCAAGAATCGGGCGAATGGCGATGAGAAATGGAGGAAACGAGCTGGTTTCCTCCCTCAACCTCTTCGTTGTCGACGACGCGACGGGAGGCATGGCCATCAGTAGGATGACGTGCTCCTCGTCGGCGACCAACGAAGAGCTGGCCGGCTTCGACAGGTACATCAACCTGGCGCTGGAGGAGGAGAGCGTGCCCGACGCTTCCGCGTTGTCCGATTTCTACGTGAAGAAAGTCTTCGACAGCATACTGACCATCAACAATTCCGGAGGCAACCAGTCGGCGCTATACGTCATCCTGCACTTCCCGCTCTACAAGCCCGAGGCGCTGAAGACGGTGGAGAAGCTGTACGAGGCGATGGACCGTAGTGGCAAGGCCACGGTGACCTGCTTTGTGGGCTATGCCGACGACATGGCCGGCATTCTCCAGCCCGCGTTCAAGATTGAGCATCCCGCGCACGAGCAGGTCAAGGCGTTCGCCGCGTTCAGGAAGGCGAAAGATATGCCGTTCACCAACCATTTCGTCGCCATACAAAACGCGTCGCAAAACGGCATTACCCTGGGACTGACCACGGAGACGCTGAGCGAAGTGATCGGGCAGTTTGCCACCGTATGCGCCGAGTATTACGACGAAGTGTTCCCCGGCGCGGTGGAATACAAGGACGTGGTGGCCTTCGGGATTTCCGCGCTCTGCCTGGACAAATACCTGTTTACCCAATACCTGCTGAACAGGACCATCCTCAACGCGATGGACCACGCGGACGTGAACAGGGGCGAGGTGAACATGAGCACGGCTTGCGACACGGCCAGCCTGTGGCTGAAGGACAAGGGCACCATCCTGTCCGACTTCTACAAGCAATTCGCCGCGCCGGGCACGTCCGCCCCCAACGACTCGAACGCCATACAGCAGCAGTTCGACCAGGAGATACGGCTCATCGTCGAGAGGTGCCGCGACTATTTCCGCGACGACCCCTCCATCACGTCCAAAGCTGCCATCATCGCCGCCATACTGGCCAAGACGGAATGCGAGCTGTTCGCCAACGCCATCTTCAACCAGGAGACGACGAGCGTCGACGACCTGTTCGACGAGCCAATCGAATACTTCACTTCCGAAAACGAGAAGACGGGATACTACACCATCGAGGGCGAGCCGATATCCAACCCCGTGGGCCGGCTGAAGGAGATCAACGTGGAGCTGCTCAAGGCCGAGGCGGAGATTCGCGACCTGAAGGGACAAAGCGTCTCGCTCGAGAAGCAGATCGACGACGTACGCCACGTGGACGACTGCTACGTGGAAGATGGCTTCGTACACTTCCAGGACAAGAAGTTCCGCTTGCTGCCCAACGTCAAGGAAGAGCCGCTCGAGGAGAGCTACACGGCCCACGCGGTGAACATCCCGAGCATCGACCTGAGCGGCCAGTTCAACGCCGTCAAGAACCAGGGACAGCAAGGCTCGTGCCTGGCGTTCACCATTACCTCCATCTTCGAATACATCCTGAAACTCAACCAGTCGAAGGAGTTCGACCTGAGCGAGGCTTTCCTGTATTACAACGCCCGGGAGATGGACGAAGCCGGGTCCGCCGCCGAGGACAAAGGCTCGCGGTTCCTGCCCGCCATGCGGTCGTTGCGGCACTATGGCATCGCCCTGGAGAGCTTCTGCCCATACAGCGACGACATCTACGACGCGAGGCCCAGCGACGAGGCTTACGCCGACGCGGCGACCCGGAAGTTGCTGAAAGCCCTGAACGTGGAGCGGACGGTAGACGCCATCAAGTCGGCTTTGTCCGACGGCTATCCGGTGGCCGCGAGCTTCAACCTTTGCCAGAGCTTCAAGGAGGCCGCCAACGGGGTCATCCCCATGCCTTCCGAAGAGGAGATCGCGGCGTTGCTCGCCACGGAGGAAGAGAACAAGCCGAGGCATTCGCGCCACGCCATGGTGATCACGGGTTTCAGCGACGAGATGCAGATGTTCGTCGTGCGCAACTCCTGGGGGACGGACTGGGGCATGGGCGGCTATTGCTACATCCCCTACGCCTACGTCGGCAACCCGCAATTGTGCAACTTCAGCTGCGTCATCACCGAGGTGGAATCGCTGGCCGTGGCCCGGATGGAGACCATACCCGGCCTCAAGATAGACGATATGGACCTCACGGTGCGCTACATCATGACCCAGGCCTCGCTGGAGAGCGAGATCGACAAGACCGAGAAGCTGCGGAAGGAGAGGTACGCCTATCGCGTCTATTTCGAGCGGCTGCGCAAGTTGCTCTCTTCGCCCGGCGACCGCGACACCTTCATCGCCCGCTCGGAAGCGAAGCTGCGCGAGGAGCTTGAAGCCATCAAGCTCGAGCGCGAGGCGAAGCGGGAAGAGCAGGACAAGGAGCTGGAGGCCTACAACAGCGACAAGAAGGACTTGATCCATAAGGCCATCATCTTCTGCGTCGTATTCGTCTACGCCTTCTGGCTGTGCAATGAGGCGATAGCGAACAAGCTGGGCTGGGGGCTGATAGAGGCGGGAAAAATATACTTCAGGTGGGGGCTGATCGTTCCGGGCGCGCTCATCCTGGCCGGGTTCTTCTTCCTTCCTCTCAAGCTGAAGAAACCTATCGTGACGGCTTTCGTCGTCGCGGCGGCTTTCTTCTCGCTCGCCGGGGTGGTCACCCTGATGGCAATCTTCGGATCCGAGGAGACGGTGGATATGGGAGTCAGGGACTTCACGAGGTCGTACCTGTGGCTGATACCGCTCTACGCGCTCTCTGCCGGCTACGTCGTGTACAAGGGCAACCAACGCTGGAGGCAATGGCGCGACAAGCGCGACGACCTGGACGAGGCGATACGCCGTATCGGCCAGCGCATGGCGGCCAAGGAGAAGGCGATCAACGATTTCAAGATCAAGACTTTCGCCGCCTGGACGCTGCTGAAGTCGCTGGATAAGACCCAGGCTTACTTCGAGCGCATGTACGCCAACCTGTTGTCGCTCATCAACAACCTGCGGACGTGGTACACGGAGGTGGCCGGCTCGCAAGCCGATATCGACCTCGAGAGCAAGGCGCCCAGCCTCTCCCTGTTGGACAAGGCGCTGCTGGACCGCTTCTTCGAGAGCGAGCTGAAGGAGAACGACGCCTTCGTGCTGGACCTGACGGAGAACATCGAGAAGCACGAGATGCAGGAGGAGGCCCTCAAAGCCTACAAACGGCAGCTGTTCGAAAAGATCGCCACCGCGCTGATGGCCTATCCCGCCCTGGCGGAGTTCGACATCTCGGCGCACGCGGCCGACAACAGCTTCGCCAACATCGCCAACGAGGTGACGCGCGACACGGCGTCGAGACTCGACGCCATGTCGGGACTCTTCATGCACGTCAGCAGCAAGGAGCGCGGCGAGATCATCTGCTCGACGAGTATCTTCGCCCCATCCCTCAACCTCTATCGCGACAGGTTGCGCAAGAAGCTCGGACGGTACAGCGAACCTTATTTCGAATCGGAAAATAAGTATCGGCTCACCTACGTCAAGACGGCCACGCTCTGGTTCGACGAATGTGTGGCCTTGCGCAAGGGGTAAGCGAGATGGGGATGAATAATGATAAGCTGAAAAAGAGCAAGGTGCTGGGCGTGGGGAAATTCCTCCTCACGTCGGCGCCTTTCGCCCTGCTGTTGTCCATCGCCTTCTTCTGGTTCGAGATGTACAAGAACGACAAGGAGAGCGACCAGATGATCAGTGAGCTGCGCCAGATCGAGCAATCGCTCTCCACGCGCAACATCGGCATCTTCCCCGATTACCTGGAGGAGATCAACACCTTGTTCGACGGGGCGCTCAACACCACGGGCAACAAGGCGGATGCCGATACCATCGTCATCTTCGAGGACGTGCTGTTCTATGGCGCGTTCTACAATGGGAAGGCTTTCAAGGAGATGGTCCTCAAGCTCACCGAGCTGTCGAGCAAGGGCGTGAAGATCGTCATCGCCTTCTACGAGAACCGGGGACGGTCTCCCGCCAAGACGAGGATGTTCCGGGAGGTAGTGCAAGAGTCGTGGATGCAACAGAGTGACCTCATGCTCATGGCGCAGGAGCGTACGCAAGAGCTGGAACGCCTCCGGGAGGAGGGCAGGCGGCAACGAGGCGTCAACAATTACCAGCTGGTCGACTCCACGCTGAGCGAGAAGTACTTCGCCCGCTATCGCGACAACAACCGCGACGAGTTCGAGAAGCGGATAAAGAAAATACTCGTCCCGTTATACAATGACGACAGGCGTGTCTTCCAAACCATCGACCAGATCAAGCGAGATGCCTTGGGAAAGCCGACCAAAGAGCTTCGGTTCCACGATTTCTATACCGCGTACCACCAAATCACCGAAACCCTGCGCCTATACTACGAGCAAATCAACGTCGACCTCATCCCCCTGACCAGCTACCTCACCATGAGCTGCTGGTCCACGGGCAAGGAGGTGCTCTTCGCCTTTCCCGGCCGCTTCGCCGCCGACGAGATCGGATTCATCTCCCACGACGAAGCCATACTGCGGTACATCAATACGATGCTCGAGGGGGCGCGGATGAAGGGGGAGGAATAATGGAGGATCCCGCTTGTCTCCTTCGAGCAAGTCGGAGGTAATAAAAAAAGGGTTAGCATGACGACAATTAGACCGTCCGTCTATATTGGCCTTGGAGGTTCCGGCATTAAGGCTATCGCGAAGACGAAGAAGATGTATGAGGACATCTACGGAAAGAACAACATGCCGGAAGAAATCGCTTTCGTGGCAATCGACTTTGATTTGGCGGAAGGGGACAACCCTTCACTGGCCACCGACATGAAAAGCGATTTCCTGTATCTAAGAGGTATTGAAAACCCTAAGAGATTTTACGATGTATGCGGCAAAGAAGGGGAATGCAGCTGGATGTTTCCCCAGAATGCTCGATTTATTGACGATAGGACTATCCACTATCCCATACGTACAAATGGGCGTTTTCTCACGGAAATGTTTATACGGGCTATCGAGCGTCGAATAACCGACTGCATAACGCGGGTGTCGAATATCCGAAACGACCGGGAATACGGTATAGAGAAGCTTCGCCCCATCGACATACACATCGCCGTGTCGCTCGCGGGAGGTATGGGTGGCGGATCTTTCCTGAATCTGGCCATGCTGATTCGTGATAGGTTTCGGGATCAAGTAAACGTAGTGGGGTATGGCATATCGTACGGTGTATTCGTGGCGATGAATCCTTCCCGGAACCTCGTGCGCCATGTCGTCAACGCATACTCGGCTATATTAGACTTGGATTACTTGATGAACGCTTCAGCGAAGAATCCAGTAACATTGTCTCTCAACGGAGAAAAAACGACGCTCGCGCGGCCCATTTTTGACGAATTCTACGTGATCGACAACGAGACCGAAAGCGGTATGCGCATCGACAATGTGTCGGAACTTTGCGAAGCTCTGGGTACCTACCTGTATATGGCAGGAAAAGAGATGGGGTGGAGGCTCGAGGCCAAAAAAAGCGGCATCGGATGGTGGTTCGGCCTTTTCGACATCCCTCCCAAGCCGGCTTGGGTACAGGCCTTGGGCGTTTGTCAAGTGGTTTACCGTGGCGAACTGCTCGCCGAGATTTATGGCTTGAAGGCCGCCATCGGGCTAATAAGAAAACTGAGGCAAAAGGATGCCGACATGCGGCAGCAAGCGGCCGACTGGATCGAAGCGGTCGGCATCCCACCACTACATGCCAAAGACACGATGACAAGCATAGCGGGAATCGTCAATACGTATGTGGAACATTGCCCGGACTTCCCCGACGAAAAAGAGCTTAAAGCGCATAGCGACGAACTCGCGGCGAAACTGAATGATAAGATTGCTTGGCTGATAAATAAGGAACATGGCATAGGAAACACGCTGATATTCCTTGCGGCATTAGAAGAGATGTTGACGCGGTTCCAGATCGGAATGAAGTCCGAATCGACTGTCTTTGAAAAGAAAGCCCGGGAAGCGTTGGATAGATTGGCCTCCAACTATGAAGAGTACGAAAAATGCCCAAAGAAGTTCTTCATCTCCAGGAGAAAGAAAGAAGAACAATTTAATAGTCTGATTGCCCGCCCCGCCCAGCTCATACTCAAAGATCGGTTAGAGACAAAACGGCGCGGAGCCGCTTTGGACATTTGCTCCAATCTGCTTTCCGAAATTGATATGCTGAAAACGAAAGTCGGGCAAATAGACAAGAAGATGTCCCAACTCATGGAGGATTACGAGAATGAGTTGGCCGTAAGGCAGAATTCATCCGAATCGACCTTGGCGTTTGAGTACGACTTGTCGCGTGATGACCGGCTAAACATGAAACTCGAAGATAATGATGTGGTCATCGCGGACTACATCAGTTCCTTGGGCAAATCATTGCTGGACCTGGATGGGGATACTGAACTGAGCCATTCGCTCCTTGCCTTCACGAATACGTTGAAGGGCGCTAACGAATATCGCGACAAGCTGATTATCGATGTCATAGACCAATTGGATGAGCAGGATTACAAAGTGTTGAAAGAACAAATCGTCGAGAAGTCGAGCCGCTTGCTGAGGCTGGAAGATCGCGGGCTGGTCAATAAACTAAGAAGAAACATCTTGCCGACCAAACAGTTGGAACAAATCTTTCTGATTGAGGTTCCCAGAAGTGTGGATGAAGCAGGGATTCCGATAAAATCGCGTTTGGAAGGCGATAGCGCGTTCCAAAAGGATGTGTTTGTCTCCTTCGGAACCGATTCCATGAGGCAAAGAATCATCGTCTGCCGTCAGGACATGGCAATCATACCCTATTGCGTTGGAGCGTTCGACGCGGCAGTCGAGCGGGAATACGCCGCGCAGATTGGGGATGCCTCAGATCCAAAGCCCACTACGTTCAATCCACATTTCGACAAAGAGTTGTTCGAGGAGATGAGAAGAAGGGGTTTCAAACTGAAGCCCGAGATGCGGAACGAGGACCTCCTGTACTGGGTGTGCGGCAACATCTTCGGCTGGGAGAGCGTCAAGGAGACGATGTACATCATGGCGAAGGACAGCAACGGCATGCCTCTGAAGATCGACCACAAAGAGGAAGTGGAGCACGTGAAGTACATTAGGATGAACAAAACGAAGTATTACTTCTGGAACGAGGATGGCGACTCGACAGAGTTGGAAGGGAAATGGACACCACTCGGCAATACCACGCGGCGGGATACGGCATTCATGTACTTCAAGACTTCGGTCTTGCCGCAGATTAAGCCGATGCTAAGAGATAAGATCAGGCAAGATATCGCGAAGAGGGGAAAAGCGTACTATGAAGCGATGATTGATAACATCGCCGACGGTGGCTATGCCGACTATGTGGATAGATTAATCTGTACGGGTAAGAATAGCTTGACGTACGAGACGCAGGACGGGGGCGAACTCTCGCAACTGACCGAAGAGTGGCATTACATCAGGAAGCATCTAAAGAACGCCTTGAGTGAGATATAAGGGGAGGCGCCCTGTATTTGGACTCATATGTGCTCCCGCATGGGGATCGAAGGACTATTCTCTTCGCGCGTTCTTCATGCCATTCGCGAGAAAGGCTATCGGGTTCGCGAAGTGCCCATGCGGTTCGCGGGCTTGATAAATGGCCATGCGGTTTGCGTGAACAGTCCGCGGCTTTGAAAAGGTCTGATGTCAAACCATCGTTCGATTCGAGCATCCATCCGATCGTGAAATCGACATGAAGTTGGGCGCTTCGTTAGCCATGGTGGGGCACGTTCATCACCAACCGGCCGAAATCCTGGCTGGCGGCGATGGATGGAATCCGATAGCCCATCGGCAACGCGCTGCCGCATATAAAGCGGTGAAAATGCCCATCCTATCGTTTTTCGTTCCTATTCGTGTGTAGGCTACGAAATAGATTCGTATCTTTGCCCACGGCAACCCCTAAAGGCAACGATATGATGAATAGCAGACCACTGCCTATCGGCATACAAGATTTCGAGTACATTCGCAGGAATGACTTC
>JAISIZ010000043.1 GCA_031261785.1 Mediterranea sp. (in: CFB group bacteria) | reverse complement strand
GTATCATAAATCGGAGCGGCTTTCTTTTAGGCACGGATTACACGGATTACGCAGTCTTTTCCAGAACACAATGCTGCGGAATCCGTGTAATCCGTGCCTAAATATTCTCTTTTTGATAGGACTTTTCACTTATGATACAGCCTCTTATTCTTGCCTTCTCAATAGACCAACTCCACGTTGTCGATCCAGAACGTATTCCCAGGCGAGCCGATGTACGCGCCTCCGTGGCTGGACGCGAACTGGAGGCAAAGGTGCGTGGGCACGTCGGTCGGGCCTCCCCATGCCACTTCGTGGATAGGCACGCTCTCTCCCTTGCTGTTCACGGTAAAGTTCTCCGTCGCTTGCAGACGCATGGTCTCGGCGTCGTAGTCGGCGGTTTTGGAGAGGTCGCCGTAAACGATGCGATAGGTAGCCTGGTTCTGCCAGTCGGTGGTCTGGTCGTAACGTTTCACCATGGTTCCCACGCGTATGGCGTACACGTTGCCCTCGCCGTCTTCCCATCGTTTTTGCAACAGGAGGGTCACCTCCGGATAGTCCCTCCCCTCCACGTCTTTTATCTTGCTAAAGCCGGTAGCCTTGATACGGTTGGCGCGGTCGGACATCTTCACTTTGTAGTCGTAGCGCAAGGCGACAGGTTTCTTGGTAAACGGTATGCCCGTTTGCAGCATCTTCATCGGGTTCTTCGTGCTGCGTATGGGTTCGTGCATCTGCCCGAGGTAGACGGAGCCGGCCGCCAGTACGGTGATGTTCACGATACCCAGCACCTTCACGCTCTCCATGTGCGTCTCCAGACGGGCGCAGTATCCGTCACCCCTCTTTTCGGGGAAGACGGAATTGTTGGTCTTGGTGATGCCCGCCACTTTGGCCATCACGTTGGAAGTGGCCCAAGGCGATCCGCCCAGATTCTGATAGGGTGCGTCGCCCTTTATGGTAGTTGTCGGGGCGATGGCGTACACGTGCTTGGTGTTGCCGCCAATGATACCCGATTCCTTGATTTCCCTGTCCACCCAGTGATCCATGTCGCCAAAGGGTAACGGTTCTACGGCATGCTGCGCCAGCAGCGGCCCTGCGCATAGCGATAAGGCCAGGGCGGTCGCCCGCAGGCGACTCTTCGTCAGATGTGTCATGTTTGTCATCTCTACTCACTCTTTTTTTATAATTTGTAATCCCATTGGGCCAGGGCGAAACTCCAGTTTTCGTCCACCAGCTTGATGGTTCGTTCATTGTACGTGTATTTGTTCTTTTTGTATCCTCTCTTCTCGCCCACGTATGCCGCGATGTTCTCCTTCGCCTCGGCGAATCCGGGCAGCGAGAGCGTTTGGTAGACGTGCTCCGTCATGCCCATGGCGTCGGCCTCGAAGTCCTCGAACTTCACCTCGATCAGGTTTCCCCGGGGGATGAGCTGCTTGTCGTCCTCGTAACGATGGTACAGCTTGGCGTAGATGGATAGGATATTGTCCTCCAGCTCCTCGTCGGCTATGTCTTGCAGCTTGAGCGGCTGGATGGTGTTGGTGAAGAAACTGCGTGTCGATTCGAACACGGTGTAGGGGTTGCGCATCAGGTAGATGAACTTGGCGTTCGGAAACATCCTGACCAGCTCCCTGACGCGTCCCGTGTGCGGAGGATTCTTGCTGAGGAACTGCGTGCCGCGGGTGTTCCACAGCGAGATCTTGATCAGCTTGGTGAACGTCCGCTCGAACACGTCCAGTTCCTCGGGCGTGATGCCCTCGAAGAGGAGGTATTTGTCGGCGTACTCCCTTTGGTAGCGCGGCAGGAACCAGAAGTTGTAATAGGTATATGGCATCATGTTGGCCAGCGCGAACTCCTCCTCCTGCGGCAGGTCGACGGCCAGTTCCATGTTGTCGGTAGGCCGCTTGTCGGGCATCAGCCAGCTCATGTTCTTCTTGAAGAAGGATTGTCCCCACATCATCAGGTGCGGGAACACCGTCTGGTAGGTGGTGTTGTATCCGAAGTGCCTGTCGCGCGAGAGCACGTTGTGCACGAAGGTGGTGCCACTCCGCCAATGTCCGAGGATGAACACGGGATCGTGCTCCAGTGGCTTGTCGGCCAGCAGCTTGTCGTAGCGTCGGTTCTGGATGGTTGCCAGCGGCGACAACAGCCGGCACACGCCTTTCGTCAGCCGGTACTTGCCGCGGTAGGCGGGGTCTATCTCCCTGCCCTTGGTGATGGCGTCGAACGTCTTGTGGTCGGCTCCTATCAGCGTGTTGATAGGCAATTTGTTGAATTCGATCAGTCCCATGTTTCCTATTTCTCTCTTGGCGTGAAAGTGTCACTCTGTCAGCCTGACGGCCATTCCCTGTCTGTCCAGCTCCCTTAGCGCCGTCTCGATCGCTTCGCGATGCTTGGGATCGATACCCAGTCGCGAGAGGCTGATGGTAGGCATGTCGTCGTCGGTGCGGTTGGCTGTGTCTACTTGGTCGATGATCATCCCCACGGCTGAGGTATTGTTGCTGATGGGGTCGATGAGGACGAACGCTCCGCAAGCCTTGTTCTTCGGGTAAGGGTCGAAGAAGAGTTCCTTGGCGGTGGTGATCCGTACGCGGGCTATCTGGTTGAGCCGCATGGGGACGGACGCGTCGTCGAGCTTACCGTTCTCCGCGGAGAGGCGCTCCATGGTGTTGACGTCGACCTTATAGCGTATCCGCTCCACGCGGGCGCGGCTGAGGTTGGTGGTCTGCTTGATGAAGAACGATTTGCGCATGTCCATCGTCTCCTCGTCCATCCATACCAGCATGGCCTCGAAGTCGCGGCCTATCATGGGCCGGTTGTCGGGACGCACCAGCATCTCGCCGCGCGAGACGTCGATCTCGTCTTCAAGCGTCAGCGTCACCGATTGCGGTGGGAAGGCGTAGTCCAGCTCGCCGTCGTACGTCACGATGCTCTTTACCTTCGAGGTCTTCCCCGAGGGAAGGGCCATCACCGTGTCGCCCTTGCGTACGATGCCCGAGGCCACCTTTCCGCTGAATCCGCGAAAGTCCTGGTTGGGGCGCAGCACGTACTGCACGGGGTAGCGGAAGTCGGTGAAGTTGTGGTCGTTGCCGATATGCACCGTCTCGAGGAAGTCGAGCAGCGGCTGTCCCTTGTACCAAGGCGTGCGACCGGATCGTTCCACCACGTTGTCGCCCTCTAATGCCGAGAGGGGTATGCAGTTGACGTCGGGGATTCCAAGCGGCTCCACGAACTGCCGGTATTCGGTGGCGATGGTGTCGAACCGTTCTTGGGAGAAATCCACGAGATCCATCTTGTTCACGGCCAGCACCACGTGCTTGATGCCCAGCAGAGAGACCAGGAAGGTGTGTCGGCGCGTCTGCGTGATGACGCCCAGCCTGGCGTCGACCAATATGATGGCCAGGTTGGCCGTCGACCCTCCGGTGATCATGTTGCGGGTGTATTGCTCGTGTCCCGGCGTGTCGGCGATGATAAACTTTCGTCTGTTGGTGGAAAAGTATCGGTAGGCCACGTCGATGGTGATGCCCTGTTCGCGCTCGGCCTTCAGGCCATCGAGCAGCAAGGCGTAGTCGATGTGGTCGCCAGCGTTGCCCATCCGCTTGCTGTCGCGTTCAAGCGCCACCAATTGGTCTTCGTATATCTTCTTGCTGTCGAACAGCAGCCGTCCTATCAGCGTCGACTTCCCGTCGTCTACCGACCCGGCGGTGAGCAGGCGCAGCAGGTCTTTCCGCTCGTCTTGGTCCAGATAGGCTTTTATGTCTATCGTTTTGTTGTCGTTGTCCATAATTCCTCGTGCGTTAAAAGTATCCTTCACGTTTCTTCTGCTCCATGCTCGAGTCTTGGTCGAAGTCGATCACCCGTGTGGTGCGTTCGCTCTTGGTGGTGGTCATCATCTCCTCCACGATCTCCTCGATGGTAGTGGCGCCGCTCTCCACGGCTCCCGTAAGCGGCCAGCATCCCAGGGTGCGGAAGCGTACCATCCGCGTCTCTATGCGGTCGCGGAACTTCTCGGGCAGGCGGTCGTCGTCGACCATGATCAGGTTGCCGTCAATGTTCACCACGGGGCGTTCCTTGGCGAAGTATAGCGGCACGATAGGAATGTGTTCCAGGCGGATGTATTGCCACACGTCCAGCTCGGTCCAGTTGCTGAGCGGGAACACGCGTATGCTCTCGCCCTTATGTATGCGTGCGTTGTAGATGTCCCACAGTTCGGGGCGTTGATTCTTGGGGTCCCATTGGTGGAATTTGTCGCGGAAGGAGAAGATACGCTCCTTGGCCCTCGACTTCTCCTCGTCGCGGCGCGCGCCGCCGAAGGCCGCGTCGAAGCGGTGCTTGTCAAGCGCTTGAAGCAACGCCTGGGTCTTCATGATGTCGGTATGCACCTTGCTGCCATGCGTGAACGGCCCCACCCCTGCCCGGTAGGCTTCCATGTTGCTCTCCACGATGAGGTTCCATCCGTACTTCTTGGCGTACTCGTCGCGAAACTGTATCATCTCCTTGAACTTCCACTTCGTGTCGATGTGCATCAGTGGGAAGGGTACCTTTCCGGGATAGAACGCTTTCTCGGCCAGGCGAACCATGACCGACGAATCCTTGCCTATGCTGTAGAGCATCACGGGATTCTCAAACTCCGCCGCCACCTCGCGGATGATGTGTATGGACTCTGCCTCGAGTTCTTTCAAGTGGCTCAATTTATATTCTTCTTCCATGCGAAATCGTTGTTTCATTCTTTTCTTATTTTCGGCAGCACCAACCCGAGCAGGCGTGCCACCGATTCTTCGAGGCTCAGCGTCGACGTGTCTATCGACAGTGCCGGATGGCTCGGCGCCTCGAACGGGGCCGATATGCCGGTGAAGTTCGCGATCTCGCCCTTGCGTGCCTTGGCGTACAACCCTTTCACGTCGCGTCGCTCGCATTCGGCCAGCGGCGTGCTGACGTACACCTCAAGGAAATCGTCGGGGCCGATGATCCGCGCCGCCATCTGCCGCATGCTCGCGTTGGGGCTGATGAAGGCCGCTATGGTGACCACGCCCGTGTCGACAAACAGCCTCGCCACCTCGGCGATGCGGCGTATGTTCTCCACGCGGTCGGCCTCCGAGAAGCCGAGGTTGCTGTTGATGCCGCTGCGGATATTGTCGCCGTCGAGCACCCGGCAGAGCACGCCCCGCCTCTGTAGCTCCCGTTCCAGGGCGATGGCGACGGTGCTCTTCCCCGAACCGGACAGGCCGGTGAACCACACCATCACGCCGTGCTGTCCCAGCAACTCTTCCTTGTCGGCGCGTGTCAACATGCGGTCGAACACGGGGTAGATGTTATTCTTGTTCTCTTCCATAACAGGTGTTTTCGCTATATTGTTTCGTCAAAATGGCCATAAGATCGGTATGAGGAGCACCGAGATGAGGAATGTGATGAGATTGAGCGGCAGGCCCACCTTCACGAAGTCGGTGAATTTATAGTTGCCAATGCCTTGCACGATGAGGTTCGTCTGGTAGCCTATGGGCGTGGAGAAGCTGGCCGACGCGGCCATGCAGATGACCACGAAAAATGGTGTCGGACTTACCCCGAGTTGTTGCGACAGCGACAGCGCCAGCGGGAAGGCCAGCGCGGCGGCGGCATTGTTGGTGATCAGCTCGGTGAATAGGTTGGTGATGATGAACAGCGCGGCGAGCAGCACGTACGGCCCGTGGTCGTGGCTCAGGCTGATGATGAAGCGGGCCACGATGTCGGCCACCCCCGAGTTTACCATCGCTTTGCTGATGGCGAAAGCGCAGGCTATCGTGATGAGTATGTCCCACGAGATGTACTTGGTGTACTTCCTCGCCGGAAACAGGTTGGTCCACGCCATGACGATGACGGTGATGGTGGCGAAGAAGAACATGTCCAACTTCACGCCCGGCAGCAACGCCTTCGCGAAGGGCAGCTCGCCCAGCGTGGCGCCCACGATCATCAGCATCAGCAGCACCAGCGCGAGCCAGCGTTTCCTCTTCCCTTTGTTGCGGGCGTTGGCATCGTCGCCGTTGGCTATCAGCATGAAGACCCGGGATTCGCCCCAGGTGGGAACGAACGTGTCGTCGACCAGCAGCAGGAGCGTGTCGCCCTCATGAAACACCACGTCGGCGAGGTTGCCCTCGTAGCGCTGTCCGGAGCGGTTCTTAACCCCCTTCATCGTGGCGCCGTAGTGGCGTTTGAAGTTGAAGTCTCCCTCGCGTTTGTTGATGCCCGGGAAACGGGGTCCAAGTACCACCTCCAACAGGTGTAGGCCTTCGCGCTCCTCCTCCTCGTCGGGCGTGTCGGTCTCCGGCCGCGCGTCGGGCAGCAGCTTGTGGGAAAAGATAAGGAGGTAGATGATGCCGACTATGGCGATGAATACGCCCACCTTGCCCAGCTCGAACATGCTGAAGCCCGGATAGCCGGCGTCGATGATCATGCCGTGCACCACCAGGTTGGTGGAGGTGCCTATCAGCGTGCAGATGCCACCGAGGATAGTGACGTACGAGAGTGGTATGAGAAACTTGGTGGCGGGCAGCTTGACGGACTTGGCCCAGCGCTTGATGATAGGGGCGAAGATGACCACCACGGGGGTGTTGTTGAGGAAGGCCGAGATGAAAGCGATGGCGGGAAGTATACGCGCCTGCGCCCTCCACACCGTGGTATGTCCCTTGGGGAGAAGCTTCTGTATGACTTGGGCCAAGGTGCCCGATTGCCTCACGCCCTCGCTCACCAGGAACAGCAAGGCCACGGTAATCATGCCCTTGTTGCTGAATCCCTCCAACATCTCCTTGGGACTCAGGATGCCGCAACACATAAACAGCACCACCACCGTAAACAGTACCATGCCCGGGCGCATCTTGTCGGCGACCAGCGCCGCGACCATTCCCACCAAGGCAAACAGTACAAATCCTATCTCAAACGTCATGTTCTTTTTTACCTTATATGTTATACCTATCTCGTTATTCTTCTTTGCCTCATCCTTTTCCTTGTCGTCCTGTCCTGCCTCGCCCACTCCCCCGCCCCGTTCCTATTTTACCACGAACCAGGGATTCAGCAGGTTCTCTTTGTTGTAGCGGAGCGGCTCGCCCGTATCCGCCTGGTAGATCTCCCGCCCGGCCATGCGGGCAATGGCGTGTCCCGCCGCCGTGTCCCACTCCATGGTGGGGGCGAAGCGCGGATATACGTCGGCCGCGCCCTCGGCCACGAGGCAGATCTTGATGGAGCTGCCGCCCCGCGCCACTTCCACGCGGGTATGCGTCTTCTTCAACTCGTCGATGTAGGCCTCCGTCTCGGCATTGAGGTGCGAGCGCGAGGCCACTACCACGAACGTATCCCGCTCTTGCTTCAGAGGCAATCGTTTCGGCCCTTTGTAGGCTCCCACTCCCTCAGCGGCGAAGTAGAGTTCGCGGCTCGTCGGTATATAAATAACGCCCAGCACAGGTATCGTGTTCTGTACCAACGCGATATTGACCGTGAATTCTCCGTTACGTTTGATGAATTCCTTGGTTCCGTCGAGCGGATCCACTATCCAGAGCGTGTCCCATGTACGGCGTGTGGCGTAGTCGACGTGCGCCCCTTCTTCGCTAAGCACGGGGTAAGGCATGCGCTCCCGCAGGATGGCCTGTATGATGTCGTTCGCCCGCCGGTCGGCCACGGTGAGTGGTGAGTTGTCGGCCTTCTTTTCTATCTCGAAATCCGACGCGGGATCTTCGTAGATCTTCCGTATGGCCTCGCCAGCTTCCTTGGCCGCTTCGATGGCCGCGTCCAGGTACTTATGTGCTATCGCTTCCTTCAATGATTTGTAGCTATAAACACACGGATCAACGCGATGCTTGCCCAAAGGTCAAAGTATGAGAGATACGTTATGGGCGGGCAAGATCACGTCAATCCGTGAAAAAATGGATAGATGGCGCTTTTTAGGGCGAGGGGGTGGATCAGTACACCCTATAGAGCAACCAGGCTCCCTGGAAGTCGGAACGAGTGGGATACTTCGCCTTGAACGCGTCGCGTGCTTGCGCGGCCGCGGTCTTGTCGGCAAAGGTGCTTACGATGACGCGGTACATGGCCTTCTCGGCGTTGAAAGCGATGACGGCTTGATAGCCTTGCGCGTCGAGCCAGTCCTTCAGGCCGTCGGCATTGGCCTTCACGCCGAAGCTACCGGCTACCACGCTGTACTCTTTCAGTCCGTCGGTGCCCGACACTACGGTCACTTTCTCCTGGCGTACACCCGACGTATCCACAGGTTTCGGTGCGGGGGCTACGGCTACGGGCGTCACCTCGGCGGGCGCTTCTGGCTGCGGCTCGGCCAGTTCTTGTTGTTTGGCCTTCTCATACGCTTTCTTGTAAGCGCTCTCGCTCGACTTGCACGACGAGAATGCCAGCAGGATGCAGGCTCCCATTCCTAACAGTACCAATTTCTTCATAACTATGCTATCTGTTTTGATTAATAATGCGTCTTTTTACTAAATTCGCTGCAAAATAAGGAATTTTCCGCCACCCGACAAAACAAATGGCGGAAAAACCGCCTTCTCCGTTATAGTTTTTTATAGGAAATGGTACCTGTGGCTTGATTGGTAGGCATGATCAGCACCTCGGCAATCTGTATGTGCGGGGGCGCTGCCGCGGCGAAGTAGACCGTCTCGGCCACGTCGTCGCCCGTGAGCACATGTATGCCACGGTAGAAATCGTCGGCGGCGGCCTTGTCGCCCCGGTAGCGCACCACGGTGAAGTTGGTCTCCACCATGCCGGGCTTGATGTTCGTCACTCGCAGCGGCGTGTCGACCAGGTCGATGCGCAGCCCGTCGGACAACGCCCTCACGGCGGCCTTAGTGGCGCAGTACACGCTTCCGCCGGGATAGGCGGCCTCGCCCGCTATGGAGCCTATATTAATAATGTGTCCCCGCCCGCGGGCTATCATGCCGGGCACCACCAATCGCGTCATGGCCAGCAATCCCTTGATATTGGTGTCGATCACCACGTCCCACTCGTCGAGATTCCCTTCGAACTCTTTGTCCACGCCGATCACGAGGCCGGCGTTGTTCAGCAGCACGTCGATGGCTTGCCACCGTTGGGGCAGCGCGTCGAGTGAGGCGGCTATGGCGGCGCGGTCGCGCACGTCGAACGGGGCCACATACACCTCTATGCTCCACTTCTCCTCCAGCTCGGCCTTCAGGGCTTCCAGCTTCGCCGCGTCACGGGCGTTCAGTATCAGGTTCCACCCTTGCGACGCGAACTTTCGCGCGCATCCTTCGCCAATCCCGCTGCTGGCGCCGGTGATTAAAACAATCTTTTTTTCCATTGTACGTTTGGTTTATACTTTTCGGAGGGCAAAAGTACAGCCAAAGGGCGATAGGTTGTCACGCCAGGGACGTTAAATTAGGCTAAAAGGGGGGCATGCGCAGAAATCCGTGGCGAATCGGCCCCAAAGTCAACCCAATATGTGCGCCCGCATGGGGATCGAAGGACTATTCTCTTCGCGCGTTCTTCATGCCATTCGCGAGAGAGGCTATCGGGTTCGCGAAGTACCCATGCGGTTCGCGGGAACAGTTCGCGGACCTGACAGACGGCCATGCGGTTCGCATGAACGGTCCGCGGGCCTGATAAGCGGCCATGCGGTTCGCATGAACGGTTCGCGGGCCTGATAGATGGCCATACGGTTCGCGTGAACGGTTCGCGGGCCTGATAGGAGGCCATGCGGTTCGCGTGAACAATCCGCGACTTTGAAAAGGTCTGATGTCAAACCATCGATCGATTCGAGCATCCATTCGATCGTGAAATCGACATGAAGTTGGGCACATTGTTAGCCATGGAGCAAATTCATCCACGGACTATCGCACGTGAGTCCTAAGAGGGGCTTATACCTCGTGCGGGGTAATTTTGTGCAATGATTTTTTAGACGCTGATGACACGGATGACACGGATTTATATATTTTAGATCCGTGTCATCCGTGTCATCAGCGTCTAATGAGTTTCG
>JAISIZ010000035.1 GCA_031261785.1 Mediterranea sp. (in: CFB group bacteria) | reverse complement strand
TTGTAATCAGATTTCGGGAATGGGAAAAAAAGCCCGAGCTTTTGTAATCAGATTTCGGGAATGGGAAAAAAAGCCCGAGCTTTTGTAATCAGATTTCGGGAATGGAGAAAAAAGCCCGGGCTTTTGTAATCAGATTTCGGGAATGGAGAAAAAAGCCCGGGCTTTTCGTCTCATACGGATTTGCGTGAAGCCTCCGTACCGCCGAGATAGGTACCCGCATGACCTGTTTCGGGTTTGACTCGCTACTTTCAGAGACAAGGCGTTGGCGTTAGGCATGGAGCTGCTCATCCACGGATTTTCGCATATATACTTCGTGCGGCCTGTTTTTGTGCTTGGGGCGAAAGGCGCGCGTTCGGACAAAGCGAAACTCATTAGACGCTGATGACACGGATGACACGGATCTAAAAGATATAAATCCGTGTCATCCGTGTCATCAGCGTCTAAAAAATCATTGCACAAAATTACCCCGTACGAGGTATAAGCCCTTTCAGGACTCACGCGCGATAGTCCGTGGATGAACTTGCTCCATGGCTAACAATGTGCCCAACTTTATGTCGATTTCACGATCGAATGGATGCTCGAATCGATCGATGGTTTGACATCAGACCTTTTCAAAGTCGCGAATTGTTCACGCGAACCGCATGGCCGCCTATCAGGCCCGCGAGCCGTTCACGCGAACCGCATGGCCGTCTATCAGGCCCGCGAGCCGTTCACGCGAACCGCATGGCCTCCTATCAGGCCCGCGAGCCGTTCACGCGAACCGTATGGCCGTCTGTCAGGTCCGCGAACTGTTCCTGCGAACCGTATGGCCGTCTGTCAGGCCCGCGAACCGTTCACGCGAACCGTATGGGTACTTCGCGAACCCGATAGCCTCTCTCGCGAATGGCATGAAGAACGCGCGAAGAGAATAGTCTTTCGATCCCCATGCGGGCGCACATATTGGGTTGACTTTGGGGCCGATTCGCCACGGATTTCTGCGCATGCCCCGAAACTTAAGTTAATTTGCCCCGTTTCAGTTTTATTTCAGAAATTTCCCCTTTCTTTGCAGGGTCAAACAAAAGAAGAATAGATGAAGATATTGGTTGTAGAAGACGAACCCTCGCTCCGTGAACTCATCCAGCGCTGGTTAGAGAAGGAGCGTTACGTGGTGGAGACCGCCGCCGACTTCAATTCCGCCCTGTACAAGATCGAGGACTACGATTACGACTGCATCCTGCTGGACATCATGCTGCCGGGTGGGAGCGGCCTGTCGTTGCTCGGGGAACTCAAGGCGTCGCGCAAGCGAAAGAACGTCATCATCATCTCGGCCAAGGATTCGCTCGATGATAAAGTGAAGGGTTTGGGCCTGGGAGCCGACGACTACCTGGCCAAACCCTTCCACCTGGCAGAGCTGAGCGCGCGCATCAAGAGTGTCGTCCGGAGGCACCAACAGGAGGGTGAGATGGACATCCGCCAAGGCAACGTGCGTGTCGAACCCGACGAGTTTCGCGTGACGGTGGGCGGTAAGGAGCTGGAACTCAACCGCAAGGAGTACGACATCCTGCTCTACTTCATGAACCGTCCGGGGAGGATGGTGAACAAGTCGACCCTCGCCGAATCGGTGTGGGGCGACCACATCGACCAGGCGGACAACTTCGACTTCATCTACGCGCAGATCAAGAACCTGCGCAAGAAGCTGAAGGATGCCGGGGCGAGTGTCGAACTGAAAGCTGTCTACGGATTCGGCTATAAGATGACCGTGGAGTAGACCAACCGCGCGAAGCCGCCCATGAAACTCATCTACCACATACTCGTCCGTATCAGCCTGGCGCTGACCCTCGTCCTGACCATCTGGGCGGTGTTCTTCTACGTGGCCATGATCAACGAGGTGAACGACGAGGTGGACGATTCGCTCGAGGACTATTCCGAGGCCATCATCACGCGCGCGTTGGCGGGCGAGGAGCTTCCCTCGCGCTCGAGCGGCTCCAACAACCAATACTACCTCACCGAGGTCAGCGCCTCCTATGCCGAGCGCCGCCACCGCATCGTGTACGCCGACTCCATGGTCTACATCGTGGAGAAGAGGGAGACCGAGCCGGCGCGCATACTCACCACCATCTTCCGCGACCACCACGGCGGATACCACGAGCTTACCGTCTCGACGCCAACCATCGAGAAGGAGGACCTGAAGCTGGCCATACAGACTTGGATCATCCTGCTGTACGTCGCCTTACTGCTCTTCATCATCCTCATCTCGGCATGGGTGTTCTACCGCAATATGACGCCCCTCTACACGCTGCTGCGCTGGCTGGACAACTACAAGACGGGCAAGGAGAACGAGCCGTTGAAGAACGACACCCGCATCACCGAGTTCAGGAAACTCAACGAGGCCACGCTACGCTACGTGGAACGCGTCGAGCGGGCCTTCGAGCAGCAGAAGCAGTTCATCGGCAACGCCTCGCACGAGATGCAGACCCCGCTGGCCATCTGCCTCAACCGGCTGGAGATGCTGATGGAGGACGAGGCGCTGACCGAGCGCGAGCTGGGCGAGCTGGTGAAGCTCCACCAGACGCTCGAGCACATCACCAAGCTCAACAAGTCGCTGTTGCTGCTCTCCAAGATCGATAATGGGCAGTTTACCGACGTCAAGACGCTCGACCTCAACGAGATGCTCAGGCGATACATCAAGGACTACGAGGAGGTGTACGACTACCGGCGGATAGACGTCGAACTCGTGGAGCAGGGCCGCTTCGTCCTCACCATGAGCGAGACGCTGGCGGTGGTGATGCTGACCAACCTGCTGAAGAACGCTTTCGTGCACAACGTCGAGGGCGGACGTATACGGGTGGTGGTGAGCCGCGGCGGCATGACGTTCCGCAACACGGGCGAGGGGGCGCTCGACAAGGAGCACGTCTTCGAACGCTTCTACCAGGGCGCGAAACGCGAAGGCTCCACCGGCCTGGGACTGGCTATCGTCGATTCGATCTGCAGGCTGGGGCACTTGTCGCTGCGCTACTATTTCGAGGATGGCGAGCACTGCTTCGAGGTGAGGGACACGCCGCGCTTCGTCAACCTTCCCGAAGCGAGCGGAGCACCCGGATGAGCAAGGGAATGGCGAGCAGGAATGACATCAGGTCGGCCACCGGCGTGGCGAGCTGGATGCCCAGCAATCCGTAGACAGGAACCAACGCCAAGAGGGCGGGGTAGAGGAACAGTCCCTGGCGCGAGACGGCCAGCAGGCTGGCTTCCTTGGCGCGTCCGATGGTCTGCGTCAGCATGTTCGTCATCACGATACACGCCGAGAAGGGCAGGCTGACGCAGGTGAGCCGGAGGCCGATGATGCCTATGCGGATCACCTCGGGGTCGTCGCGGAACACGGCGATGATCTGCGGGGCGAAGAGCGCCAGCAGCACGGCCATGACGAGCAAGCCGCCGGAAGCGACGCGCATGGCGAACCAGAACCCCTCGCGCACGCGGCCCCACAGGCGCGCCCCGTAGTTGAAGCCGCACACGGGCTGGAATCCCTGGCCGAAGCCGAGCATGGTCGACGTGCCCACCATGCTGACACGGTTGACGATGGTGATGGCCGCTATGGCGGCGTCGCCGTAGTTGCCGGCCAGGTGGTTGGTGATGATGGTAGCCACGCTCATCAGGCTCTGGCGGAGCAGCGAGGGGATGCCGCCCCGGAAAATCTCCATGTAGCAACGCGTCGACGGAGCGAAGCAGCGTGGCTTGATGGGCACGTTCTCCTTGCGCGTGGAGCCGTAGGCCAGCAGCACGAAGAAACTCACTATCTGGCTCACCATGGTGGCCACCGCCGCTCCGGATACCCCCAGGTTGAAGGTGAAGATGAAAAGCGGGTCGAGTACGAGGTTCAGCGCGGCGCCGCTCACCATGCCTGTCATGGCCGCCACGGGACTGCCCTGGAACCGCAGCTGCTGGTTCAGGATGTTGGCGCCCACCATGAAGGGAGAGCCTATCAGTATATACAACAGGTAGTCCACGGCGTAGGGCTTGATGGTAGGCGTGGCGCCCAGCAGATCCACCAGCGTGTCGCGCCCGACAATGCCGAGCGCCGCCACCACGACCATCAGTAACGTACCGCTGAACAAGCCCGTGGCCGCCATGCGGTAAGCCCCCTCGCGGTCGCGGGCGCCCAACGCGCGGGAGATGAAATTGCCCGAACCCTGGCCGAAGAAGAACCCGATGGCCTGGATCACCGCCATCAGCGGGAAAGCGATGCCCACTGCCGCCACCTCGCTGGTGCCGAGGTACCCGACGAAGAACGTGTCGGCCATGTTGTAGAGCGCCGAGATGAGCATGATGGCGATGCTGGGCATGGCCAGCTTGATGATCAGCCTCCGCACGGGGGCGGTGGTCATTTCGATGAACTTGGCCTTCTCGGCTCCGGCCTTCGACAGGGTGGTATGCGGCGTATTCACGTGGCGTTGAGGTTAAATAGCCCGCGAAGTTATCGCTTTTTACGGAATAAACCCTATATTCGCGATACATTCATTTTTTAATTCTCAATTCTCAATTTTTAATTTAGAAAGAGATGGCAAACATACCGACCCGCATCTTCCCCATAGGGATACAGAGTTTCGAGCAACTGCGTACCCGCAACTACCTGTACGTGGACAAGACCGACCTGGTGTACCAAATGGCCAACACCAACCAGATCTACTTCCTCAGCCGTCCCCGCCGCTTCGGCAAGAGCCTGCTGCTCTCCACGCTGAAAGCCTACTTCGAGGGGAAAAAGCACCTGTTCGAGGGGCTGGCCATGGAGCGATTGGAGACGGAGTGGACGGCATACCCCGTACTGCACATCTCCTTCGCCCGAACGCGCTACAATGAGGTGAAGAACTTGCATACACTGCTGAACAACCAGCTTCTCGACTGGGAAGAGCACTATGGCGGCAAACCCTCCGAGGACACTTATGGCGCCCGCTTTAACGGAATCATCCAGCGGGCTTACGAGCAGACAGGGCTGCCTGTCGTCATCCTCATCGACGAGTACGATTCGCCCCTACTCGACTCCACCGGCGACGAGAAGTTGCGCAAGGAGTTGCGCCAAATCACCCGCGAGTTCTTCAGCCCCCTGAAAGACAACACCGAGATCCTCCGCTTCCTTTTCATCACCGGCATCACCAAGTTCAGCCAGATGAGCATATTCAGTGAGCTGAATAGCCTGCAGAACATCAGCTTATGGGAACAGTACAGCGGCATCTGCGGCATCACCGAAAAGGAGTTGCTCGCCAATTTCAAACCCGATATCGAAGCGTTGGCCAGGCGCAACAGGGAGACGTTCGAGGAAGCGTGCGCCCACTTGGAGCGGATGTACGACGGCTACCACTTCTGCGAGGAGAGCGAGGGCGTGTACAACCCCTTCTCGCTCATCAACGTACTGGCCAGCCAGCGATACGATAGTTTCTGGTACTCCACCGGCACACCATCGTTCCTCATCGACTTGCTGCGCGCGCGGAACATGCCGCTGATGGATATGGAAGGCTGCGAGGCCATGGCCGACGCGTTCGACCAGTCGACCGATACGCTCACCGATCCCATCCCCGTGCTCTACCAGAGCGGATACCTCACCATCAAAGGCTTCGAGGATGGTATCTATTCCTTGGGCTACCCCAACGAGGAAGTGCGCTACGGCTTCCTGCGCTCATTGCTCCCCATCGTATTGGGCTACAGCAAGATGGAGAGCGACATGAGCCTCATCGCCATGAAGAAGTCGCTCGACAAGGGTGACATCGACGCCTGCCTCACCCGCCTGCGCGCGTTCGTCGCCTCCATCCCCTACGAGAAGAAGAGCGACAACGAATCCCGCTTCGAGACCATCTTCTACATCATCTTCACGCTGATGGGCCAACTCACGCGTACGCAAGTGAAGACGTCCGTCGGCCGCATTGACGTAGTCATCACCAACAACGACTACATCTACCTCTTCGAATTGAAGGTGGACGCCACGCCCGAGGAGGCTTTGGCACAGATCGGCGCTAAAGGCTACGCCATCCCTTACGAGGCCGACGGGCGGAAGGTGGTGAAGGTGGGCGTCGGCTACGACAAGGCGACGCGGGGCATCGCGGGATGGGTGGCGGAATGACGCGAATAATTTGTAAACTCTCCCTATCTATACATTATTATATATAGCATGATCGATTTCGAGCAATTTCCCTCTCCGTGCTACATCATGGAGGAGGAACTTCTGCGGAGGAACCTGACGTTGATAAAGCATGTGGCCGACCGGGCCGGGGTGGAGATCATCCTGGCTTTCAAGTCGTTCGCCCTTTGGCGTTCGTTTCCTATCTTCCGCGAGTATATCCACCACTCTACGGCCAGCTCGGTGTACGAGGCCCGGCTGGCTCTGGAGGAATTTGGCAGCAAGGCGCACACCTACTCGCCGGCCTATACCGAGAGTGATTTTCCCGAGCTGATGCGTTGCAGCAGCCACATCAGCTTCAACTCGCTCGCGCAACTGGCCCGCTTCTTTCCCATGACCGAGGGAAGCGGTATCTCCTGCGGCATACGTGTCAACCCCGAATATTCCGAGGTGGAGACTGAGTTGTACAATCCCTGCGCTCCCGGCACACGTTTCGGCATCACTGCCGACCAGTTGCCCGACATCCTGCCGCCAGGCATCGAAGGATTCCATTGCCACAACCATTGCGAATCGTCGTCGTTCGCCCTGGAACGCTCGCTGGAGCGCTTGGAGCTGAAGTTCGGACGCTGGTTCCCGCAAATCAAATGGCTCAACCTGGGTGGGGGGCACCTCATGACGAGGGCCGACTACGACACGGGGCACCTCATCCGCCTGCTGCTCGACCTGAAGGCGCGGCATCCGCATCTCCGCGTCATCCTCGAACCCGGCTCGGCCTTCGCCTGGCAGACGGGAGTGCTCGCCTCCGAGGTCGTGGACATCGTGGAGAACCGCGGGATAAAGACCGCCATACTCAACATCAGCTTCACCTGCCACGCCCCCGACTGCCTCGAGATGCCCTATCAGCCCGAAGTGCGGGGAGCGGCGACAGGCGACGGCGGACCGTACGTCTACCGGCTGGGAGGAAACTCCTGCCTGAGCGGTGACTATATGGGATGGTGGAGCTTCGGCCACGAACTGCGCGTAGGCGAGCGGATAGTATTCGAGGACATGATACACTACACCACTGTGAAGACAAACATGTTCAACGGCATACACCATCCCGCCATCGGGCTTTGGACCAAAGAGGGTACGGCACGGCTATACCGACAGTTTAGCTACGAAGACTACAGGGGCCGGATGGACTGACCGAGGCGTGCGATGCCTAAAAATAACCGGCCCCACCAAAAAAAGTAATCGTAATGTTTGCGGGGTTACGGAAAATATCTACCTTTGCAACCGCAAAACGGCAGACGCGGAAATAGCTCAGTTGGTAGAGCACAACCTTGCCAAGGTTGGGGTCGCGAGTTCGAGTCTCGTTTTCCGCTCGTTTTTCTTTGACTTATTGAACGATGCTTCTTTGCCCAGGTGGCGGAATTGGTAGACGCGCACGTTTCAGGTGCGTGTGTCGAAAGGCGTGCAGGTTCGAGTCCTGTTCTGGGCACAACGAAGAAGTCAACTTTGATCATTCTTTTGGAGAGGTGGCGGAATTGGTAGACGCGCTACTTTGAGGGGGTAGTGACAATTATGTCGTGGGAGTTCGAGTCTCCTCCTCTTCACTGGACAGATCCGGGTTGTGTTGCGGAAATAGCTCAGTTGGTAGAGCACAACCTTGCCAAGGTTGGGGTCGCGAGTTCGAGTCTCGTTTTCCGCTCTCCTTTTTTAGTTTTTCATACAGTTATAAAGTAGTGCCGCCCAGGTGGCGGAATTGGTAGACGCGCACGTTTCAGGTGCGTGTGTCGAAAGGCGTGCAGGTTCGAGTCCTGTTCTGGGCACCCCCGCGTAGTGATACGTTAGTCCAATGGCACTTGTGGCATATTGAAATATATGCGCTTCGGCGGAAATAGCTCAGTTGGTAGAGCACAACCTTGCCAAGGTTGGGGTCGCGAGTTCGAGTCTCGTTTTCCGCTCACGGCCGTCTCTGGCCCGAACTTCTCCCAGCATCGCTTCCACTCAACTTTCGCAAGCTCCAAACACTCGTTTGGCGCGCCCACACGTTCTTTTTTCAATTCTCGATTCCACAGGCTTAAATATATCTTCTTTTTTTTTGCCGCTCTCTATTCTTTTTGCTTTCTTTGTGCTCCCAAAACAGGAATATAAACCATAATAAGGATAATGACAATGGATGACTTTAGGAAATATGCCACAAAACACTTGGGCATGAACAGCTTGGTACTCGACGAAGTGATTAAGTCGCAAGCCGGATATTTGAATCCCTATATCTTGGAAGAGAGGCAGTTGAACGTGACGCAGCTCGACGTGTTCTCGCGATTGATGATGGACCGCATCATCTTCCTCGGTACGCAGATCGACGACTACACGGCCAACACCTTGCAGGCGCAGCTGCTGTATCTCGACGCTTCCGACCCGGGGAAGGACATCTCTATCTACATCAACTCGCCCGGCGGCAGCGTGTACGCCGGATTGGGCATATACGACACGATGCAGTACATCAGCAGCGACGTGTCCACGCTATGCGCCGGCATGGCCGCTTCCATGGCCGCAGTGCTGCTGGTAGCGGGCAAGGACGGCAAGCGCTTCGCGTTGCCCCATTCGCGCGTGATGATTCACCAGCCCATGGGGGGAACGCAAGGACAGGCCTCGGACATCGAGATCACCGCCCGGGAAATCCAGAAACTGAAAAAGGAGCTATACACCATCATCGCCAACCACTCGCACACCGACTTCGACAAGGTGTGGGCCGATTCGGACCGCGACTATTGGATGACGGCCCAGGAGGCGAAAGAGTACGGTATGATTGACGAGGTGCTGACTAAGAAATAAGAGATGGCCGAATCGAGAACAAAAAAAAGATGCAGCTTCTGCGGACGGACGGAGAAAGAGGTCAGCCTCCTCATCACTGGCGTGGACGGATACATTTGCGACATCTGCTCCGTGCAGGCCTACGAGATCGCGCAAGAGGCGATGAACGCGAACAAGGGCAAGAGCGACAAGCTCAAGCTCAATGAACTCCCCAAGCCGGTGGAGATCAAGAAATTCCTCGACCAGTACGTCATCGGACAGGACGACGCCAAGCGATTTCTCGCCGTGTCGGTGTACAATCACTACAAAAGGCTGCTGCAGAAAGAGAGCGGCGACGACGTGGAGATAGAGAAGTCGAACATCATCATGGTGGGAAGCACCGGCACCGGCAAGACGCTGCTGGCACGCACCATAGCCAAGCTGCTCGACGTACCCTTCACCATCGTGGACGCCACCGTGCTCACCGAGGCCGGCTATGTGGGCGAGGACATCGAGAGCATACTCACCCGACTGCTACAGGTGGCCGACTATAACGTGCCCGAGGCCGAGCGGGGCATCGTCTTCATCGACGAGATAGACAAGATAGCCCGAAAGAGCGACAACCCATCCATCACCCGCGACGTGAGTGGTGAGGGCGTGCAGCAAGGGCTGCTTAAGCTACTCGAAGGATCCGTGGTCAACGTACCCCCGCAGGGCGGACGTAAACACCCCGACCAAAAGATGATCCCCGTGAACACCAAGAACATACTCTTCATCTGTGGAGGAGCGTTCGACGGCATCGAGAAAAAGATTGCGCAACGGCTTAACACTCACGTAGTGGGATACACCGCGTCGAGGGAGACGGCAACGATAGACAAGAATAACATGATGCAATACATTGCCCCGCAGGACCTGAAAGCCTACGGACTGATACCTGAGATCATCGGACGACTGCCCGTGCTGACCTATCTCACCCCGCTCGACCGGACGGCGCTCCGCGCCATCCTCACCGAACCGAAAAACTCCATCATCAAGCAGTACGTCAAGCTGTTCGAGATGGACGGAGTGGAGCTTACGTTCGACGAGAAGGTGCTCGAATACATCGTCGACAAGGCCGTGGAGTACAAGCTTGGCGCGCGCGGACTGCGCTCCATCGTGGAGACCATCATGATGGACGTGATGTTCGAACTGCCATCCGAACATAAGAAGGAATACGAAGTGACGTTGGAATATGCCGAGCGCCAGCTCGAAAAAGCAAATATGGCGCGTTTGCAAAGCGCTTAGTATGAGGAGAATAGAAAATGCTTCAAAAAGATTATCGGATTTTTCTAAAAAATATTGGCCGCATTATGCTTGATAATTCGGAAGTTGTTCATAACTTTGTTTGGCTTCCTTAACAGAAGCTTCCATGCGTTATACTTTATGTGGACAAAGATGAATAAAACAACTTATAGAGATGACAGGGAAGATTAACTTAGCAGCCGAACTGAAACACTACTTCGGGTTTGATACGTTCAAGGGAAATCAAGAGGCTATCATTCGGAACTTGCTCGACGGGAACGACACCTTCGTGTTACTGCCCACCGGAGGCGGAAAATCGCTATGCTACCAGCTTCCATCGCTACTGATGGAAGGTACGGCCATCGTGATTTCACCGCTCATCGCACTCATGAAGAACCAGGTGGACGCCATGCGTAACTTCAGCGAAGACGAAGGCGTGGCGCACTTCATCAACTCGTCGCTCAACAAGGCCGCGATTGACCAAGTGAGGACCGATATCTTGGACGGAAAGACCAAGCTGCTGTACGTCGCGCCCGAATCGCTGACGAAAGGCGAGAACGTGGACTTCCTGCGAACGGTCAAGATCTCGTTTTACGCCATTGACGAGGCGCATTGCATCTCGGAGTGGGGACACGATTTCCGGCCCGAATACCGGCGCATACGCCCCATCATCAACGAGATAGGACCGGCGCCCGTAATAGCCCTCACGGCCACGGCCACGCCCAAGGTGCAACACGACATACAGAAGAACCTCGGCATCCTTGAGGCAGAGGTGTTCAAGTCGTCGTTCAACCGCCCCAACCTATACTACGAGGTACGCGCCAAGACTGCCAACGTGGATAAGGACATCATCAAATTCATCAAAGGAAACACCGAGAGGTCGGGAATCATATACTGCCTGAGCCGGAAGAAGGTAGAGGAACTCGCCGAGATCCTACAGGCAAACGGCATCAACGCACGAGCCTACCATGCGGGCATGGATTCGGCTACACGGACAAAGAACCAAGACGACTTCCTGATGGAGAAGATCGATGTCATCGTGGCCACCATAGCGTTCGGCATGGGCATCGACAAGCCCGACGTACGCTTCGTCATACACTACGACATACCCAAGAGCCTCGAGGGATACTACCAGGAGACCGGACGATCCGGCCGAGACGGAGGTGAGGGAAAATGTATCACATTTTATACGAACAAAGACCTGCAAAAGCTCGAGAAGTTCATGCAAGGCAAACCTGTGGCAGAACAGGAAATCGGCAAGCAACTGCTGGCGGAGACAGCCGCCTACGCCGAATCGTCCGTGTGCAGACGCAAGACATTACTACATTATTTCGGCGAGGAATACACGGAGGAGAACTGCGGAAATTGTGACAATTGTTTAAATCCTAAGAAACAAGTGGAAGCTAAAGAGCTATTATGTTCCGTGATAGAGACCATTATCGCGGTGAAAGAGAATTTCAAATCAGACTACATCATCGACATACTGCTGGGACGGGAAACTTCGGAAGTGCAGGCACATTTGCATGAAGACCTGGAGGTCTTCGGCACAGGCATCGGAGAAGAAGACAGGACGTGGAATTCAGTGATACGCCAGGCACTCATTGCCGGCTACCTGAGCAAGGATGTGGAGAATTACGGCTTGCTGAGAGTGACGGAGGAAGGACACGAGTTCCTCAAGAATCCCAAATCGTTCAAGATCACCGAGGACAACGATTTCGATGACGCCGAAGAAGAGACACCGGCACGCGGCGGAGGTTCGTGCGCGGTCGACCCCGCACTATACTCCATGCTGAAGGACCTGCGCAAGAAGCTGTCGAAGAAACTCGAAGTACCCCCGTACGTCATCTTCCAGGATCCCTCCCTCGAGGCCATGGCTACCATATATCCCGTCACGCTCGAGGAACTGCAAAACATTCCAGGCGTGGGAGCCGGAAAGGCCAAGCGCTACGGAGAGGAGTTCTGCAAGCTCATCAAGCGGCACTGTGAGGAGAACGAGATCGAGCGTCCCGAGGATCTGCGCGTGCGCACCGTGGCCAACAAGTCGAAGATGAAAGTGTCCATCATACAGGCTATCGACCGCAAGGTGGCGCTCGACGACATCGCGCTCTCCAAGGGCATCGACTTCAACGAGCTGCTCGACGAGGTAGAGGCCATCGTCTATTCGGGTACCAAGATCAACATCGACTACTTCCTCGACGAGATCATGGACGAAGATCGACTGCTCGACATATACGACTACTTCAAGGAATCCACCACCGACAAGATAGAAGACGCCCTCGAAGAGCTGGGCGACGACTTCACGGAAGAGGAGGTGAGGTTGGTACGCATCAAGTTCTTCTCGGACATGGCGAACTAAAGCGGGCAAGAAGCCCACGGCTTCCGGGATCTCGCATCCTATATAGGTCCTAGAGGATTTTCGAGGCACGAGTTTCACGGATTCCACTGTTTTTCGCGGTATGCGGCAGTGGAATCTGGCGAAATCTGTGCCTATTGTCATTTTTCTTGGCGAACTACTTTTGCTTTTTCCGAAAATAATCATACCTTTACCGCCGTTAACCGGTTGTCGACCGATCGCAACCATGAATAGTAACCTCAAAGCTTATACAATGATCCAATTGCAAGACAAAGAGAGCTTGACTGAATGTTTCAGGAAGATATACGACGAGTATTACCCCACAGCCAAGCGTTTCGCGGCCATGTTACTGAAGTCGGACGAAGACGCGCACGACATCGTGCACGACCTTTTCGCCAGGCTGTGGGAACAGCCCCAAACATGGATGGAAAACGAGGAATTGTCCTCGTTCATCTACACCTCGACCCGTAATGCGGTGCTCAACTTCATCAAGCACAAGAGGGTGGAGGCGAAGTATCAAGAGAAGATGGTGGCCGATAGCGTGATCGACCAACTCTTCTCGTCCGACAATCCATTGCGTCATATTTATTACGAAGAGATCGTGCTCATCGTCAAGCTCATGGTCGAGCATTTCCCCCGAAAGCGCAAAGCGATCTTTGTCATGAGCCGCGTGCGGGGCATGAGCAACCAGGAAATCGCCGACACCATGTCCATATCCATCCGTACGGTGGAGCATCATTTGTTCCTGGCGCTCAGGGAGATCAAACAAGTACTCTTTGTCCTGTTGGGGATTTTGTGCCTCCTTTCCCGATCATCCTGTTGTCCGACGATGACGCAAACGCTCATGCGTTTCCTGTCGGGTTCGTAGCCACGCCGCGGGAATGAGGGATAATCACTAAACAATATTTATGCATGCGGATTAAGTAAGCCGTCCGGGATAGTTGTGACAGTATCAGAATAACCCTTTTACCAACACTTTGATACCCTTCATCATGAGAAGCTATTCTTGGACAATTATCAAGCTTTTCGCACGGAAACACTACTCGCGTCCGACGCGGCAAGCATTCTATCGCTGGCTGACCAATGGACACGACGAAGCGTCCAAAGAGGAGGCCTTGCGCAAACTTTGGGAGCGGACGCACGCTACCCGCAGGCAACCGACGCGTAGGCGTATCCCTCTTCGTGCCTGGCAAGCCGCGGCGGCGGCTTGCTTCCTCCTCGCCCTCTCAGCCGTGACCCTCCTCCTTCTGGACAAGCCTGACGACGGAAGCCTGACCCGGATCCAGGTTCCCACGGGGGAGATACGTTGCCTCGTGCTGCCCGACGGCAGCGAAGTGACGATGAACGCCCAAAGCACGCTGGTCTACGCTACCCGTTTCGGCGGACGCGAGCGGAGTGTCTTCCTCGAAGGCGAAGCGTTGTTCAAGGTGAAGCCCGACAAGAAGCGTCCGTTCGTGGTGAAGGCCGACGAGTGGCAAATCACGGCCCTGGGGACAGCGTTCAACGTGTCGGCTTACGCGTCAGCCCCGTCGGTGACGGCCATGTTGCTGTCGGGCAGCATCTTGGTGGAACGCGAGCGACCTTTCACGCAAACCATGCTCAAGCCCGGCGAACAATTGGTGTACGACAAAGCGAAAGGGCGCGACCAGCTGCTGCGTCCGCGCCCCGACGACGTGACGGGATGGTGTCGGGGTACGTTGATCTTCAGGTACGCCACGCTGCCCGATATCTTCCGGACCCTGGAACGGCACTACGACTGCCACTTCGCCTACAATCCCCATGAATTGCCGGCCGACCGATACGATTTCACGTTTCACAAAGGTACAACCCTTGCCGACATCGCGGACATCATATCGGGTGTGACGGGTACGTTGCGTCTCGATCTGCGCCAGGATTCTTGCCAGGTAACCGTAAAATAGAGTATTCACTCCCCAAAACATATCCCCATGGACAAAAGTATCCCAAGGGCATAGGCACGCGCCATGCACATACTTGGGGTGCGAAACCGCGCACTCTTTTCCCAAGCTTTATCCTTTTTTTATCATCTTAGTTACAAACCCATACACATTATCAGAGAATGCAATATAAATATGCAATCAAGATGCGGCAGCCAGCCAAAGCGAGGCTTTTGGCGCTGCTAATGGCACTTGCCGTCCATGCGGGGCTTCTGGCCCAGACAGGCTCGCCCCGGATCACTATCCAGAAAGAGGGCATCGCCCGTGTCGAGGCACTCAAGGAGGTTGAAAGGCAATCCGGCTTGTCCGTGGAATACAATCACTCGCGACTGGAGAGCAAGGGGCGGATAAACCTCTCGTTGGACAACGTGACATTGGACGAGGCCCTGTCCAAGATTCTCGCGAATAGCGGATACACCTACCGGATAACGGAGAAGTACATACTCATCGTCCCCCGGAGCGAGAGCGAGAAGGTACCCGGGAAAATCGTGAGAGGGCAGGTCCTCGACGAGAACAACGAAGCCCTGATAGGTGTCAACGTGCAGGTTAAGGGCGCTACGACGGGGGTCATCACCGATCTGGACGGCAAGTTCGCTATCGAGGCACCGACAGGCGGCACGTTGGTGGTGAGCTACATCGGCTACATCACGCAGCAGGTGGAGGTAGGAGCCGGGACGGCCTATCGCACCATCTCTATGCAGCCTGAATCGAGGACGCTCGACGAAGTGGTCGTTACCGCCCTGGGCATCAAGCGCGAGCAGAAGGCGCTGAGCTACAACGTACAGCAAGTGTCCAACAACCAGCTCACCGACGTGAAGGACGCCAACTTCATCAACAGCCTGAGCGGCAAGGTGGCCGGCGTGGTTGTCAACAGCAGCTCGTCGGGCGTGGGAGGAGCCAGCAAGGTCGTGATGCGCGGCACCAAGTCCATCAACCAGAGCAGCAACGCGCTCTACGTCATCGACGGTGTGCCCATGTACAACTTCGGGGGCGGCGGCGACAAGGAGTTCGGCTCGAGAGGCGCCACGGAGGGCATAGCCGACCTCAACCCCGAGGATATCGAGAGCACCTCCGTGCTGACGGGAGCCGCCGCCGCCGCGCTCTACGGCAGCAGCGCCGCCAACGGAGCCATTATCATCACCACCCGCAAGGGCAAGCAAGGCAAACTCGACGTGAGCCTATCGAGCGGCATCGACTGGTTGCGACCCTTCGTGATGCCCGAGTTCCAGAATCGCTACGGCACGGGCAGCGGCGGGAAGGCGAGCAACGATCCCTCGGTGTGGAGTTGGGGCACGAAGATGGAGCGAGGCACGGGATACCAACCCGCCAACGACTTTCTCGAGACGGGAGCGATCTACAACAACTCGATCACGCTGACCACCGGGACGGAAAAGAACCAGACCTTCTTCTCCGCCGCCGCGCTCAACTCAGACGGCATGGTGCCCAACAACCGCTACAACCGCTATAACTTCACCTTCAGGAACACCACCAGCTTCCTGAAAGACAAGATGAAACTGGACGTGGGAGCGAGCTACATCCTGCAGAACGACCGGAACATGACCAACCAGGGACAATTCTCCAACCCGTTGGTATCGGCCTATCTCTTCCCGCGAGGCGACGACTTCTCCACTGCCCGGGTATTCGAACGCTACGACCCCACCCGCAAGATCAACGTGCAGTTCTGGCCATGGGGAGAAGGCGATCTGCGCATGCAGAACCCTTATTGGATAGCCTATCGCAACCTGCGCGAGAACAAGAAGAAACGCTACATGATGTCGGCGTCGCTGAGCTACGACATTCTCGACTGGCTGAATATCGCCGGACGCGTACGCGTCGACAACTCCAGTGGCACGTACGAGCAAAAGCTCTACGCCTCCACCATCGCCACGCTGACCGACGGGAGCGACAAAGGACATTACACCATCGAGAAAGAAGAGACCTCGCAAGCCTACGCCGACTTCCTGGTCAATATCAACAAGCGCTTGTCCGACTTCAGCGTCGTGGCCAATGTGGGAGCTTCGCTGAGCGATAACACCTACGATATGTTAAGCTATCGGGGACCTATCCAGGAAAAGGGCATACCCAACGTGTTCAACGTCTTCGACCTCGACAGCTCCAAGAAGCGCGCCCGCCAGGAACGTTGGGAAGAACTCACCGAATCGGCCTTCGCCAGCCTGGAACTGGGTTGGAAGAGCATGATCTACCTCACAGCCACCGGCCGTGTGGAATGGCCCTCGCAGCTCAAGGGAGGCTCGCCCGAATGCTTCGCCTATCCCTCCGCGGGACTGTCGCTGGTGCTGAGCGAGATGTTCGCCTTGCCCCGCTGGGTCGATTACCTGAAGGTGAGAGGGGCGTACACGTCGGTGGGTAATCCCTATCCGCGCAACCTCACCATACCCACGCATCCTTACGACGAGACCACGCAGACGTGGCACCCCAACACCATCTATCCGCTGGGCAAGTACAAGCCCGAGCGCACCTATTCGTACGAAGGAGGAGTGGACGCCACCCTCTTCGGCGACCTGAAGCTGAGCGCCTCATTCTACTACGCCAATACCGACCATCAGACGTTCGACCCGAAAATCTCCGTCTCATCGGGATACGCCAACCTGTACGTGCAAACCGGCAAGGTGCGTAACGTCGGCGTGGAAGGCATGGTGAGCTACGGGCATCGCTGGAATCGCTTCGCCTGGAACACCAGTTTCACTTTTTCGTGGAATAAGAACAAAATCATCGAGCTGGTGCGCGATTACGTGCATCCCGAGACGGGCGAGGTCATTAACAAATCCGAACTCGAGATGACAGGTCTCGGATACACCCGTTTCATCCTCAAGGAGGGCGGCTCGATGGGCGACCTCTACGCATATGCTGACCTCGCGCGCAACGACAAGGGACTCATCGAGATCGACGCCAATGGCGACATCAGCAAGAACACCGACGTAAAACCATTCAAGCTCGGCAACGTTTTCCCCAAAGCCAACCTGGCGTGGAACAACGAGTTCGGCTACAGAGGCATCTCGCTCGGATTCCTGATCAACTGTCGGCTGGGAGGCATCGTCTACTCGGCCACGCAAGCGGCTCTCGACCAGTATGGCGTATCCGAGGCCAGCGCCCTGGCGCGCGACAACGGGGGAGTGCTGGTCAACGGGCGTACCCTGTACGACGCGCAAAAGTGGTACAGCACCATAGGCAGCTCCAGCGGATTGCCACAGTACTACACGTACAGCGCCACCAACATCCGCTTGCAAGAAGCGCGTATCGGCTATACCATCCCGAGGCGATGGCTGGGCAACACGTGCGACATCAATCTCTCTCTGGTGGGACGCAACCTCTGGATGATTTATTGCAAGGCTCCCTTCGACCCCGAATCGGTGGCCAGCACCGACAATTATTACCAGGGAATCGACTACTTCATGATGCCAAGCACCCGAAACATTGGCTTCAACGTCAAGATTAACTTTTAAAACAAGGAAGATATGAGAAATACAGGAAAGTACATGGGGGCCCTGCTGGCAATCGTGTTTTGCGTGGCTATGTGCTCCGGCTGCATGGACGACGACATCAACCGCGACCGCGACGAGGTGACCGACAAGGAGATGGGACGCGACAACTACGATATCCGTTCGGTCCTAGTGGGACTGCAAGGCATGGTCATCCCCACGCAGGAACACCTCTACCAGTTCATGGAAGCCATGTGCGGAGGCGCCTACGCCGGATACTTCGGCGAGACGCGTACCGGATGGAAAGAGAAGTTCTCCACCTACAACCCTAAGGTCGACTGGGCCAGGGCGCCATTCAGCGACGTGATCACGGGCACTTACCCCAACTACAACCAAATCCTGAAGAAGGAAGATAACGACGTGGCGCTGGCCTTGGCCAGGCTGCTGCGGGTATCGATCATGCAACGGCTGACGGATATGTATGGCCCCATCCCATACAGCAAGGTCATCCCCGCCAACGGCTTCGAACCCAGCGGACTGGAATCGCCATACGACTCCCAGCAAGAAGTCTACACCCAGATGTTCAAGGAACTCGACGAAGCCGACCAGGCCTTGGAGGCGAATGCGACTGGAGGCAACAGCGGATTCGAGAAGCTCGACGACGTGTACTACGGCAACCTGAGGCAGTGGCAGCTTTACCTGCACTCCATGCAGCTCCGCCTGGCCATGCGTCTCACCTACACCGCCCAGGCCGCCCAGGCCAGGGAAGTAGCCGAGAAGGCGGTGCGAGCCGGTGTCATCGAGGCGAACAAGGACAACGCCTTGTTCCATGTCGAGGAGAACCGCTCGGCACTCTGCTTCAACGACTGGAGCGACTACCGGGTAGGTGCCGACATCATCTGCTACATGAACGGCTACAAGGACCCGCGGTTGCCGGCCTACTTCACCAAGGTGCCGATAGGCTCCGACGACGGATACGTGGGCATGCGCATCGGCATCAACTCCAGCTATCCGGACGAGCGCCTCGTCAGCTCCTTCTCCAACCGCCTCATGACGTCCAAGGATCCCTACGTATGGATGACGGCCGCCGAAGTGTCGTTCCTGCGGGCCGAAGGCGCCCTGCGGGGCTGGGCCATGGGTGGCGACGCCAAGACGTTCTACGAGGAGGGAGTCAGGCTCTCCATGGAAGAGCATGGCGTGAGCGGGGCCGATACCTATCTCGAGAGCACCGGGTCGCCGCAGGCCTACACCGACCCGCTGAGCGAATCCAGCGCGGGAGCGCCGGGAAACATTACCGTGAAGTGGAACGATAGCTCCGACGCCGGCATGGAGGAGAATCTCGAACGCGTCATTACCCAAAAGTGGATTGCCCTGTTCCCCAACGGTATAGAGGCGTGGAGCGAACATCGCCGCACGGGATATCCGCGGCTGCTCCCCGTCGTGGTCAACAACGACCCGCATGTCGACACCAACTATGGCATACGCCGCCTGGCCTACCCTTCGGAAGAGAAGAACCTGAATCCCGAGAACACCGACGCCGCCATCGGCATGTTGATACGAGAGAGCGACAACAACCAGGGAGGCGACACCAACGGAACCAACGTGTGGTGGGACAAGAAACCCCGAACGTAAACATCATTTCCTAACCAATACGAATGGATCATGAAACATAGATATAGCATATTTGGCCTCGGCACGCTGGCCGTGGCCCTCTTGGCAAGCCTGTGCGCAACGCTCGGCGCTTGCGGCGACTGGACCGACACCGAAACGGTGGACTATACCCCACAAACGCCGGGACAACAAAATCCCGAACTGTTTGCCCGCTACGCGCGAGCCGTGCGCGACTATAAGCAGCGGACGCACTACGAAGTGTACGTCGGCTTCGACAACGGACGCGACGGCAGCCGGGGCGAGAAGGACTTCATCCGCTCCCTGCCCGACAGCGTCGACGCCGTCGTGCTCGAGCGCGCCGACGCCCTGACCGACGCTGACAGAAGCGACATCGTCTCCGCCCGACAGCTCTTCGCCACCCGCTTCCTCTACAAGCTCGATCTCACCGCCATCAAGAAAGCGGCCGACGACGCCGGACAGGAATGGAGCGCCGCGCTCACACCCGCGCTGGAGAAGATGATCGGCCTCATCGACGAGGAACGGCTCGACGGAGCCTACTTGAGCTATACGGGCGACCTCGACCTCGAAGGCAGCGATACCTCCATCGGCACCGCCCGCCAGCTGCTGCTCGACAAGCTCAATCCATTGGCACAGGCGGCGAAGACGCTTCTCTTCGAGGGCAACGCGCGCTTCATCCCTCAAGGGAGCCGCGACCTGTTCGCCCTCTACGTGCTCAACACCACCTCCATAGGCAACACCGACCAGCTGCGCATCAAGATAGCCGAGGCCCGGCAGGTGGAAGGTGTGTCGGCCGAGCGGCTGTTCATCATGGCCGATCCCGAGCTGAGCGTCAAGGACGAGGACAACCTCCAGGCGGCGCAAGTACCCTACCTCTCTCAGCAAGTCATCGACAGCGGACCCGTGGGGGGAATCCTGGTGCGCAACGCCGTCGCCGATTACGCGCATCCCGCCGATACCTACCAGGAGATACGGCAAGCCATACAGACCCTCAACCCATCACCGTTAAAATAGAGGAGAATACGAATATGAAGAAGATAGATACCTTGGTTGCCCTGGCCGCCTGCCTGCTCCTGGCCGCCGCCTGCGACAATACCGACTATACCGGGCGCACCCCCGCCGACAATGGCGTGTACCTCAACGTGGCCGAAACGAAGACCTCCGAAGTGATGACTTTCAACAAGACCATCGACACGAGGGAGAGAACTTTCGCCGCCAAGCTCGCCTTCCCCGTAGAGAACGAGGTGACAGTGGGCATCGCCATCGACCCCGCGTTGGTCGACGAGTTCAACGCCAGTCACAACACGCGCTACGTCGCCCTGCCCGAGAAGCATCGTCGGCTCGAGGCCGACAAGGTGAGCATCCCTGCGGGGAAGGTCAACTCCCCCTCGGTGCGGATCAGCTTCACCAATCTCACGGAACTGGCGATCGACCAGTCGTACCTCTGCCCCGTGACGCTCACCGGATCGCAAGGTGCCGACCTGCTGCGCGGTTCGTCGACCTACTGGTACGTGGTGAGGCGATCGAGTGCCATCACCACGGCCGTCGACCTGAAGAACTGCTACGTGGAGGTGCCCGGATTCTACGTGCCCAATTGGGGTACGGAACCACAAGGCAACGCCGCCCGACTGAACGGCCTGAAGGCCGTCACGCTCGAGATGCTGGTTCGCGTCGGCTCCTTCGACGAGGACAAGATGGTCGACATCACCAGCCTCATCGGCATCGAGCAGTACCTCTGCTTCCGCATCGGCGACGCCGGATTCAACCGCAGGCAGCTCCAGGTGCAGACGCCCGCGGGGAAATTTCCGGAGGCCAATAAAGCCAAGTTGCTGAACGTCGGGGAGTGGTACCATCTGGCACTGACCTACGACATAGCCGGCAAGACCATCGCCATCTACGTCAACGGACAGGAGCAGAGCCGCTCCACCAACTACGGCAACAGCGACTTCAGCGAGATCAACCTCGCCAACCGCAAGATGGAGAGCGCGCCTGCCAAGGGCGACGGCGACTGGCTCTTCTACGTGGGACGCTCGTACAACGACCGGTGGCTGACCGACCGCCAACTGAACGGCAACGTCTGCGAGGTGCGCGTATGGGACGTGGCCCGCACGCGCGACGAAATCTGGGAACACATGTACGACGTCGACGCGCCCGAGCAAGAGACGCACCTGCTGGCCTACTGGAAGTTCAACGAGGGAACGGGCGACAACATCAAGGACTACTCCTCGCTGGGCAACGACGCCCACATCGTGCGCTACTGGAAGACCAAGGAACCCGTGGAAGAGTACGACGTAAGCGACACCGACCTCTGGCCGTCGGGCATCGAAGTGCCTCAACTCAACAAGACCGAATAACGATAACCCTCATAAAAAAAGAAACGATTATGAAACGAATAAATAAACGTGTGATACCGTCGGGATGGCTTCTCGGACGGATTGTGGGCACGATTGTCGGGATACTTGCCGGATCCAGTCTCGCATTATCGCTCTTCTCGTGCGAAAACAACGACATCAGCGTTCCCGCCGGCACCTTCCCCGAGACGGGAGGGATAGACCAGCCCCTGGGCATGCTTCGCAGCAACAACCACGTCCGCGAAAACCCGTTGATCGACATGGATCACCGCGACATGGCCGACCGCCTGCACGTCAGTCTCACCCAGCCCGCCGAGGCCAACTCCACCTACACTATCCGTGTCGACGAGGCGGCTGTGGCGGTGTTCAACGCCGCCAAGGGGACGAAGTACGAGCTATTTCCCCCGGGCCAAGTGGTACTCTCCGACGACAGCCGGCTGACGGTGGAACGGGGAAAGCTGCAATCGGCCGACCTCACCGTCACCTTCCGGTACGACACCTCGCTGGCGTCGGCCGTCTACTTGCTCCCCCTCACGGTGGACACCGAAGGCGCGTCGACCGCCGTCGCCGGGAAACGCCAGACCCTCTATTACCGCATCAGCGTATGGGGTGAGGTACCGCCCGAATACGACGCCACGCCGAAGAACTATATCCAGATTGGAGGAGTGGATCCGGAGTTTGTCAATCCGCTGATCATGAGTAAGCTATATATCGAGAACGATGAGCCTCTACTCTATTTTAATCCGTTTGATATCGTGAATCTACTGTCGGCCACTGTCAGGAAGGATGCTGATGGGTTACCTGAGCTGTATTTGAAGGACGACTTGGCTTATGTGCTCCAGAAACGGGAGAAATACATCGTTCCGCTGCAGAAATTAAATCATCAAACTTGCCTTACCATCAAAGGAGGCAAGGAAGGAGTGGGATTTTCGTATCTCGACGGACCGGCCATGAGTATCTTTATCCAACGCATCAAAGACGTGATTGACTACTATCAATTGGATGGGGTGAATCTATACGACATTGACTTTAACTATGCGGCTTCAGCCGTCGACGATGGCGAAGCCGCACGCACCCTCTGCCGTTTCGTCGCCAAACTAAAGGAGGCGTTGGGGCATAAAATTATCACCTATACCCAATCGGCCGAGTCACCTCAAAGCATATCTGAAGAGCAAGACGGCATCGGGTTGGGGGCATTGGTCGATTACGCGTGGACAGACCGCGTGAACAAAATAATCAATCCTTGGGATACTCCCGAAGGGTGGTGGACAAAACCTATAGCGGGTTTGGAAAAGGAAAGATGGGGAGCGTTAAACTCGGACATACATCTGTCATACGAAGAACAAGAAGCCATAAACGCATATATTTTCGACGAACCACGAATGATAGAGGAAGGAATCAATCACGTGTTTGTGGTGGATAAGGTGGAACAAGTGAAAGCGGATGGAACGGATGGAACCTATGCCGTGTACATTACCTGGGGAAGCGAATGTAATATATACGAAATTTATGGAGGCGTGACCCAAATAGGACCTGTTGGAAATAATGATAATTTTGGATACGGAAGCCCACATTGGGAGTTCGTTCCCAAAGATTACTGATAAAACCATCTGTATATGGAAAATAGAATAAATCGTCTAACTATTAATTCCACTAAGGGCGGAAAAAAAGATTTTGTGACCTCGGGCCAATTGGGTGGCGATAGCCGCTCTACCTGAAAGTTAGAGTAAGGGAAAGCCCGTAAGCTTATTTATTTATTTCATTAAAATTAAAATTAGTATGAGACAACTATTAATCTCAATCGTCGCCATCATCGCAATGGCATTTGGTTTTCAATCGTGCTCCAATGAGGAGAATTTTGTGAATGAGGCAGCCGAACAACCGTCGGCTCAGCCTGTTACCCGTTCTGCCACAGGCATCAAAAATATTGTCTATGTGGAAGTGAACGCCGTTAATCCATTGAATGCCGGATCGTACACCATGGGGGGAGAACCGTTCTTCGACTATGTTATCCTGTTTGCTGCTAATATCCGCGGTGATGGCAATAATGCCATTCTTTACAACAATCCGAATGTGCAATACATTCTTGACCATAAGGAAACGTTAATTCAGCCTTTACAGCGGAAAGGTATCAAGGTGTTGCTTGGTTTATTAGGCGATCACACGGGGTTGGGATTCGCCAACATGAACGCTACCCAGATCGAACAATTCGCTACGGCGGTATCCAGTGCCGTAACACAGTATGGATTGGATGGAGTAGATTTTGACGATGAATGGGCGGAATATGGGCGTAATGGTTATCCGACGCACATCAACGGTTCTTATGGCAATTTGTTAACGTCATTGCGAAACAAGATGCCAAGTAAGATTATAACCGTTTACGATTTTGGTAATAGCAATGAGCTTTCTTCAGTCAATGCTTTAATGAATTACGGTATTTATGGACGTTTTGGAATTGTAGCGACTTCTCCTGGAATGGGCTTGCCTAAATCAAAATATGCACCTTACGTCATTAATTTTAATCAATCGAATCCAGTCCGGACGGTTAAGAGCAACGCTCAGAAAGTGGCTCAAGGAGGATGGGGTGCCATAGGCTATTACGATTTGAAATCCTACAGCCACCAGGCTGTGCTGAATGCGGTGGCCGAAGGCGCCTTCAACTCCACCTGCGTTTACGACGGCCAGTCGTATCCGAAGAACTATTAAGAGGAGGTGATCGCGGCTAAGGCATGATCAACATTTGAACGTTCAAGAAGCGTGCGGACATCGAAGAGATTTCCGCACTGTATATGGCAAGGATCCCGGGATTCTCTTCGTTTGCGCGAAACATGAGTACATAATCCCGGGATTCTTTGTCCATGCGAAATTTAGGATCGCTAACCTCTCACGCGAACCATATAGGCATTTCGCAAACCCGATAGCCTTTCATGCGGATGGTATGAGAACTAAAAAAACAGGAAATAGCGCATGCTTTACATCTATATTTGCCTATCTTTGTCTTGTCGAATAACCCCAAGCAGCCCGAAAAGCATGAAAGAAACGAAATATCGCCTCGTCACTATCGCCATCATCCTACTCCTGCCACTCGCCGTGGCACACGCCGGCCCTATCCTGTTCAAGCGGATAGACACGGGAGCCGGCCTATCCTATAGTCTCGTCAACGCCATCGCCAAGGACAGCGAAGGATTCGTATGGTTTTGCACCGCCTCAGGGCTGAACCGTTACGACGGCTACCGGTTCAAGGTGTACCGGCACGTTCCGGGCGACACCACCTCGCTGCCCAACAACTACGTGCTTGGCATGGTGGAGGCCGCCGACGGACAGTGCTGGGTGAAGACCAACGCCGGATACGCCTTGCTCGACCTCGCCACCGAACGGTTCGCCCGCGACCCGCGACCTTTCATGCGACGGATGGGAAGTCGGGGGACGCCTGCGGAGGTCCTGGCCGACAGTCTCCGACAGACGCTGTGGCTCTACGTGGCGGGCGAGGGATGTTACCGATACGACCACGCGAGCCAACGGCACGTCCTCCTCCCCATTGGCGACGGCGGGCTGCCAGCCCACAATCTCTCGGGCATGGCCGAAGCCGGGCGATATCTCCTGTTGACCTACGAAGACGGGGCTGTGGCCTGCGTCGGCAAGGAGACGATGAGTCTCGAATGGATTAACCGTGACATTGCCGGGTGGACAGGCCTACGCACGCAGGAAGTATTTTCCTGCTACATCGACCGCGAGGGATGCGCCTGGATATACGGCGTGCCCGGGTTGTGGGTGTACGACCTCGGGAAGCGCCAGTGGCGCGACGACCTCAAGGGCGTCGCCAGCTTCGTCCCCCAGGACTTCGTGCACGCCATCACCCAGGATGCCGACGGACGCATCTGGATGGGCCTGGATCAAGGCGGCATAAAGGTTGTCGACAAGCGAGCGCTCACCACCACCACGCTCACCGCCGACGAGCACGACGAGCGCAGCCTGCCCCACAACACCGTCTACTCCCTCTACGCCGATCCCGGCGGATTGGTATGGGTGGGCACCTACAAGAAGGGGCTGGCCTACTACGGGAAGAGCATCTATAAGTTCGGTTTCGACGGATACGGCGACATCACTTGCGTGGAGGAGGACATGCCTGGCGGTGACCTCTGGCTGGGTACCAACGACCGCGGGCTGCTCCGAGTCGACCCGGAACGGAAGGCGGCGAAAACCTACTCTACAGAGAACGGACAGCTGCCATCCAACATCGTCGTCTCCCTGCTGAAGACACGCGGCGGAGAGCTGTGGGTCGGCATGTTCCATGGTGGATTGCTCCGCATAGACGCCGACGGACGCTCCACCTCGTTCCGCATGGCGGAAGGCGGTCTGGCCAACGACAATGTATGGGCACTCGCCGAAGACGGCGACGCCAACATTTGGATAGGTACCCTCGGTGGAGGACTGCAATGCTACGATACGCGCGCACGTACCTTTACGACCTACACCACGGCCAACTCCGGCTTGCCCGACAACTACATCGCCTCGATAGGTGTGGGTAGCGACCACACGCTCCTTGTAGGCACAGCCAGCAACGGCATAGCCCTCATGGATCTTCGCGACCGAAAGCTGACCCAATCGTTCACCGAACATTCCACCGGCGAGGCGTTGGTGAACGACTACATCAACCAAGTCTACGAGGACAGCCGACAATTGGTATGGATAGGCACCCGCGAAGGGGTGAGCGTGTACGACCGCCGTCACCGTCGCATGGCGCCCCATCCCGTCGGCGCGGGGATGAACGATCCCGTCTCGGCCATCACCGAGGACAAGGAGGGCAACGTCTGGATCTCTTCCTCGCGCGAGTTGCTGCGGGTGGAGGTGGAGCGGAAGGACGACATCCCGCGCTTCAAGACGCGTACATACGGCGTGAAGGACGGATTGCAGCGGGGCGACCTTAACCTGCGTTCCATCAAGACGCTACGTTCGGGAACCATCGTGGTGGGCGGGCTGTATGGCATCAACCTGTTCAATCCCTCCACCATGCGTTACAACAGTGAGCTGCCGCGGGTGATGTTCACTTCGCTCTCCCTCTTCGGCGAGGAGGTGAAGGTGGGACAAGCCTACCAGGGGCGCATCCTTCTGCCCCGGACGCTCAACCGCGCCACGGAGGTGAAGCTCGGCTATAAACAGAACATCGTGGGGGTCACCTTCGCCTCGGACAACTTCGAGCTGCCCGAGGAGGCCGGATACGTCTACCGTCTGGACGGCGTCAACGACAATTGGCTCACCCTGCCCGCCGGCACGCACGGCGTGACGTTCACGAACCTTAGCCCGGGGCACTACCGGCTCCGGGTGAAAGCCATCAACAGCGACGGCTATCCAGGCACGCACGAGGCCACACTGCGCCTCACCGTGCTGCCCCCGCCCTGGCGGTCGATCTGGGCCTACATCGCCTATGCCCTGCTCGCCGCTGCCTTGCTCGCCGCCGCCCGACGCCACATCCTCCGCCGGGAACGCGGCAAGTACGAGCTGCGCCGCATGGAGGAGGAGGCCGCGAAGCGCGAGGAGCTGAACCAGATGAAGTTCCGCTTCTTCACCAACATCAGCCACGAGCTGCGCACCCCGCTCACGCTCATCATCTCCCCGCTCGAGGCCCTCGTGAAGGAGGAACGGGACGACACGCGCAAGAATACCCTCGAGCTGATGCGCCGCAATGCCCAACGCCTGCTCTACCTCGTCAACCAACTGCTCGACTTCCGCAAGGGCGAGATGAGCAACCACCGGCTGTCGCCGGCCGAGGGCGACATCATTGGCTTCACGCGCGCCACCTGCGACGCTTTCCTCGCGCTGGCCGAGAAGCGTGGCATACACTTCAGCTTCCTGGCCGGCGAGGAGCGGTTCACCATGGCGTTCGACGCCGACAAGATCGGCAAAGTCGTGGTCAATCTCCTCTCCAACGCTTTCAAGTACACCCCGCAAGGCGGAAGGGTAAGCGTCAGCGTGGAGCATGTCGGGGGTGAGGGGGAGGCGCTCGAGATGAAAGTGGCCGACAATGGCATCGGCATTGGCGATTCCGACAAGCCGTACGTGTTCGACCGCTTCTACCGAGCCAACCGCAAGGGGATGGAGGAGACCACCGGCACAGGGATCGGACTCAGTCTCGTGCACGACTTCGTGGAACTGCACGGAGGAAGCGTGGAGCTGTTCGACAACTTCGGGGGCGGAAGCGTGTTCGTGGTCCGCCTCCCCGTGACGCACGTCGAGAGCCAGCCTGGCGCCGAAACCCATGACGACTTGGCGGAGGAACCTGCGGAGGCCGTGGAATCCCCGGCTTCTTCCAGGCCGAGGAGGGAGAAAGGGCGCCCACTTGTCCTCGTGGTGGACGACAACGAGGACTTTCGCCTCTTCATGAAGCAGAACCTCGAACTGTACTACCGGGTGGAGACGGCGGCCAGCGGCCAGCAAGCGTGGGAGATGATGAACCGCGGCGACGAGCTGCCCGACCTGGTGCTCTGCGACGTGATGATGCCCGAGATGGACGGCAACGAGCTGACGCGCCTCATCAAGGGCAACCGCCGCACGGCCTGCGTACCCGTTATCCTGCTCACCGCCAGGCAAGCCGCCGAATCGAAGCTCGAAGGGCTGCGCACGGGAGCCGACGACTACCTCACCAAGCCTTTCAGTATGGACATTCTCCAGCTTCGTGTCGACAAGCTCATCGAATGGCGGAGGAACCGCGAGGAGATTACGCCTACCATCGACCCCAGTCCCGACCCTGTCGCCGTCACCTCCATGGACGAGAAGCTCATCCAGCGGGCTATTCGCTACGTGGAGGAGAACCTCCAGGATCCCGACCTATCGGTGGCGCGGATGAGCCGCGACCTCGGCATGAGCCGCATCCGCCTTTACAAGAAGCTGTTGCAGATCACTGGTCGCACGCCCATTGAGTTCATCCGTCTCATCCGCCTCAAGCGTGCCGCGCAATTGCTGCGCGAGAGCCAGATGTTCGTCTCCGAGATAGCCTATGAGGTCGGATTCAGCAACCCCAAATACTTCAGCAGATACTTCAGGGAGGAGTTTGGCGAGCTGCCCACGGCCTATCAGCGACGAGCCAAGGAGGAGGGTGGCGCATAGGCGTGTGGCATGCGCTACATCTCTTCGAGCGTCAGGCATCGGGCCACGATTTCGTCGGCGGAGAAGAGCTTGTCGCGTACGGCCTTCACTTTCCGCTGGAACAGTTCGGGCTTGAAGTTTTTGCGCTGACGCTTCACTTCGGCCATGAGAACATGGTGTGGAGCTTCGGCGGAGATGGCCACGATGTCAATATCGTTCTGCTCTACGGCCTTTCCCTTGGATGTCTCCCACCACGAGCCAATGTTCTTGTAGGTCTGTTGCTCGCGGAGCTTGTCGCGGAAGTAGCGTTCCAGGGCCATGCCCGAATAGGTGGGATAGTCGGCCTTGACAATGTCCGCCAGTTGTCGATACAGCCCCGCTTGCACGTAGTCTTGATGCTTCACGATATAGCGAAACCAAAAACGGAGAAAGTTGTCGACTATCTCGTAGCGCACGTTCTGCGTGCCTTCCTTGGATAGTATGGGCCGTCGCTTGGCCACTATCTCGTAGTCTTCTTCGAGGCGTTGGAGCAATCCACCCACGCCGATGTGCCCGATAGAGGCGGAGATCTCCGAGGCGGTATTCTTTCCCGACGCGATGGCGGCAAGTATAGCGTAGTAATTCCCGTATTTCTTTCCGAACTCTTGAATGAGCAAGATATTTCCCTCTTCGATGAATATGGAGTTCTCCTCGGTTACGGCATCTATCATCTTCCTCACGGTGAAACACTTCTTTCCCATCAGGATCTCGATATACTTGGGTACTCCCCCGGTGATGGTATAGAGGGCCAGCAGGTCGTCGTTGGAGTAGCTGGGGTGGTAATCGGAAAGTATCTGCTTGAGTGTGGACGTGGTGAAGGGCTTCAGCTTGATGAGACTGTCGACACGCCCATACAGGGGTTCTTTGTATTCCATAAAGATTTTGTGCATCAGCGTGTACACCGATCCGGTGGCGATGAGGTTGACGTGTGTGGTGTCCTTATAGCGATCCCAAACGTCTTGCATCCCGCTGTAGACAGAGGGGTTGATATTGAAAAACTCTTGGAACTCGTCCATGACCAAGTTGAAGGCGCGATGCCTCCCCTCCGCCATCAGTAGCTCGAAGAGACTCACGAACGAGATGATGCCTGGAGGAATGTACGTACCCAGCGCACGGGTGGCGGCTTCCGAGAATTGGGCGCAAAGCTCGGCTTCGTTGCTTCGCCTCACGAACAGGTAAAGGGTGGATGTACCCTCGCAACTTCGCAGGATCAGCGTCGTCTTGCCTATGCGCCGCCGACCTGTCAGCACCGTCATCCGCGAATGGTCGCCAAACGCCGCGTCCCTCGTGCGAGCCAGTTGTCCCAGCTCCTCTTCCCGATTGTAGAACTTCATACACTTATCGTTTTATCGCCGCCGCTAATTTCGCCACGGCGAATTTTGGGACAAAGATAAGCGACCTGCGGCTAAGGGCAAAATCTATGGGGAAATATTTGCTTTCTTCTTTCTCAGTACACTTTCTGGTAGGCCACGCGCGGGGTACCGTCGGCTACGTAGATGATGCCGCAACGAAGGAATCCCTCGCGTTCGAGCAGGCGGTTCATGGCGATGTTGTCGCTATGGGTGTCGACACGCAAGTTGGCGCAGCGGGTGGCGCACCAGTCGAGGCATGCCTTGCCCACGCCGCGACGGCGGCCGTTGGTGGCCAGGCGGTGGAGCGTGGCGTAGGGACCGTCGTTGAGCCAGGTTCCCTGTTCGATGTGTCGGTAGGTGGGTTCCTCGCCATGGATGAGGCAGAAAGTGCCCAAGGGACGGTCGGCTTCGTCGACGCAGAGGAAACTGTGGCCGGCGGCGATCTCGTGGCGTGCCAGCTCCTCGGTGGGATAGCCGTTGACCCACTGGGTGGCGTTGCCTTGGGCGCGCATCAGGGCGCGGCCGTGGTCGTAGGCCTCCATCACGGCGGGGAGGTCGGCGAGGGTGGCGTGGCGTATGGCTATCATCGGGATTTTCGTTGTTATGGGGTGGGTGTGGAGGATTTAGTCGTTTATCGCTCCACAATAGGGACATACGCCTTTTCCCTTCAGCTTCGCCCCGCAGTTGCCGCAGCGATATTTGTAGGCGAGGCTCTGGCGCGTCCGCTTGCCGAATATCCAGACGAAGTAGGCAAGGAAGGCGTAGCCCATGTAGACGTGCGTGGTGAAGATGAAGAAGAAGTAGCAGAAGATGCAGCAAGAACCCAGCCCGAGGAGGTAAAAGAGGGCCGTGGCGGGGCTGAGCTGGCGAAACACGTCGTCGAGCGTGGCGAGCAGGACGATGACGAACATCCAGAGGGTGAGCAGGAACATCGCGAGGATGGGCGGCACGCGGAACGGCGAGAGCGTGGGGTTGTAGTAGAAGTGTTCCCAGGTATCGGGGGCGAAGACCTGTATCGTTTCGTAGATGGTGGCGCTCGAGGCGATGATGAGGCAGAGGGCGAGGGGATAGAGGCTGTTGATGTCGTTGAAGTAGACCAGCTTGAACTGTCTCTTCCGGAATGCGCGAAGGAGGTAGGCGGCCACGAAGAGCGCGCAGATGATGAGGAAGTAGGAGGTATGCGTGCCGCTGAAGAAGTGTATGGCCTCCGAGAGGCTGTCGGTAGGTACGAAGGCCCGCTTGAAATCGACTTGGCGTATCCATCCCTGCTCCTCCTGGGTGTGCGCCAGTTTTACCCAGAGGCTGTCCACGCTGTCGGCGGGATGCACGGCGAACTCGGCCACCACCACTTTGTCGCCCCGGTGCAGGCGTATGTAGGTATCCTTGATGGGCAGGCGTTCCAGCTCGATGGAGTCGGCGACCAGCTCGAGGTTGGTGTCGAGGGTGTAGTTGCGTTGGTAGAGGGCGGTGAGCGAATCCCTGGTCCCGGGCGAAAGGTCGGGCGAGGAGAGGTCGGGCGTGGGGTAGTGGCAGGCCGAGAGGCATAGTGTCAGGCATAGGGCGCGCAGGGCGACAGGCCACGACGTCGCGGTTCTTCGGTCACTTTCACTCCGCGGCATATACGTTCATCTGGCAGTGTTTGCAGTCGAACTCGAGGCGGAACCTCTGTCCATTGGCTATCACCAGGTAGTAGGGTTCCTGGTAGGGTGACTTCTCCTGTTGGTGCTCGGGGCACCATCCCATGCTGTAGCGCAGGCAGTGTTTGCAGGCCATGAGCGCGGCGTCGGGCACGGGTTTGGACTCGTAGGCGGGGGAGATGACCTTGGCGCCGTGCTCTTCGTAGAAGGCTTCGGCGAGCGGGTTCATCACGTTGGCCCGGTAGGTGAGCTTGGGGTGGGGATATGGATGGGTGGTGGGCTTCCACACCACCAGTTTACGGCGATAGTTGGCGCGCCTGACGGCGATGAGCTTCTCGACGATTGTTCGCCTGAACTCGTTTAGCTCGGCCAGGGGGAGGAACCACTGTGCGGAGAGGTTGATGGTGATGTCTCTCGCCTCGAAGGGAGTGTTGCCCAGCTTGGCGAGCTGCGTCTTCAGGTTCTCTTCCTGCGGTGTGCGCGCCAGCTCCAGTGCGTGGGGGAGGGAGAGGGTGACGCTGTTGCCGTCTTCGTCGGTCGCGGAGAGGGCAAAGCCGAAGCTGGTGTCGTACAGGTTCAGGTCCACGGCCATGCGTCGCTCGGCGGTCTTTCGGTGCTGGAGCGATTTCTCGAACTCCTGGTCGAAGTTGCGGTAGACGACGGTATGGGGCTTCAGCCGCGGCATCTCCTGCGGGTATAGCCTGTTCCCCTCCACGCGGTTGATGCGGAAGCCCCGCAAGTTGCCCTCCTCGTCCCTGAAGCAAGCGCCGTCGCCGTTGTGGAACGATTTCGCGCCCGTCACGGTGAGGTAGTGCTCGTGCACCTCCCACACGATGCCCATCTCCTCGCCAATGGACTTAGGGGTGTCGAAGGAGGCGATGTCGGCGTCGCGCCCGAGGAGGAAGTAGTGCGTAAAGCCCCGGCTGAAGCTCTTGTCGAGCTGCGACCAGAAGTGATAGCGGCAGCGTCCGGAAGAGGAGCGTCTGAATTCGCGGGGCCGTCGGGCGATGATCTCGTCGAGTCGTCGGCGGTAGGCGGTGGTAACGTTCTTGACGTAGGTCATGTCCTTGAGCCGCCCCTCGATCTTGAAGGAGTTGGCACCGGCGTCGAGCAGCGCTTCCAGCTCGTCGATCTGGTTGAGGTCCTTGAGGGAGAGGAGGTGCTTGTCGCGTGCGATGACCCGTCCCGCGGCGTCGATCATGTTGAAAGGCAGTCGGCAGAACTGCGCGCACTGCCCGCGGTTGGCGCTGCGGGCGAAGCAGGCCTGGCTGGCGTAGCACTGTCCGCTATAGCTCACGCAGAGCGCGCCGTGTACGAACACCTCGAGGGGCATGTCAGGGCAGGCTTCGTGTATCTCGCCAATCTCGTGGAGCGAGAGCTCGCGGGCGAGCACCGCTTGCTGGAAACCCGCCTGGTGGAGGAAGCACACCATCTGGGGCGTGCGTATGTCCATCTGCGTGCTGGCATGTAGGGGAATGGGGGGGAGGTTGAGCTTGGTGATGCCCATGTCTTGGATGATGAGGGCGTCGACCCCTATCTGGTAAAGGCGGTGTATGATTCTTTCGGCTTCCTTCAGCTCCTCTTTCCGGAGTATGGTGTTGAGGGCGACGTAGACGCGTGCGTTGTAGAGGTGGGCGTGCGTTGTCAGCGTGGCGATGTCCTTGATGTGGTTGCCTGCTCCCGCACGTGCGCTGAACTTAGGTGCGCCGATATAGACGGCGTCCGCTCCGTGGTTGATGGCTTCGATGCCACATTTGAGGTCTTTGGCCGGGGCCAGTAGCTCTATGCTACGCGGGTAGGTCATTCTATTTCTTCAATGTTGTAGGGTGTCTCTTGGTAAACGAAGTAGTTCAGCCAGTTGGAGAACAGCAGGTTGGCGTGGGCTCGCCAGCGTACCAGTGGCCTCGACGCGGGATCGTTGCCGGTGTAGTAGCCTCGGGGCATGTCCACGTCGGGCAGCCCCTTCGCCAAGTCGCGCCGGTACTCGGCGTCGAGCGTGAGGGGGGAGTATTCGGAATGTCCGGTGACGAAGAACTCGCGTCCTCCGCGGGCCATCACCATATAGACGCCGGCCTCGTCGGATTCGGAGAGGAGCGTCAGCTCGGGACGTGCCAGTATGTCGTCGCGCCGCACTTCGGTATGTCGGCTGTGGGGCACGTAGAAGCGGTCGTCGAACCCCCGGAAGATGGGGTGTAACGGCTCCAGCGCATGGTGTTCGAAGACGCCGAACATCTTGCGCGGCAAGGCGTACTTGGGCACGCCGTAGTGGTGGTACAGTCCGGCCTGGGCCGCCCAACATATATATAAGGTGGAGGTGACGTGGGTACGTGCCCAGTCGAATATCTCGCTGATCTCGTCCCAATAGCCCACTTCCTCAAACTCCATCAGCTCCACGGGAGCGCCGGTGATGATCATGCCGTCGTACTTGCCCGGCTTCATCTTCTCGAAGTCGGTATAGAAAGCTTGCATGTGTTCTATGGGGGTGTTCTTGGGGGTGTGGCTCTTTATCTTCATGAACTCGATCTCTACCTGGAGAGGGGTGTTGGAGAGCAGGCGCACGAGATCCGTCTCCGTGGTGATCTTCAGCGGCATCAGGTTGAGGATGATGATCCGCAATGGCCTGATGTCCTGCCGCGTGGCGCGGGAAGTGTCGATCACGAATATGTTCTCTTCTTTTAGAAGTTCTATCGCTGGAAGCTGGTCCGGGAGGTTTAAAGGCATAATATCGCTATTAAATGATTAGCACGCACGGGGTGCGGTGATATGCATTGGTTCCATATCGTACGCGAAAATAGTGATTCCTATATAAAAGTGGGAACAAATGGAAATTTATTATAGAATATTTATCCTTTGCTCCGGGGTGCTGGTGGCGGGAGGCTCTTTTTCCTGACTTCATCACTTTTCTCCGCTATCACGTAGCGTACATTGATAATCAATAACTTATAGACTAAAATAGGGCGGTGTAGGGTGGCGCGAGCCAGGAAAGTCGCTACTTCGTGTCCTGTATGTATGTGGGAAGAAAGAGAGTGCCGGCACTGTCATTGTCGTCGTCGCGGGCGAATCTTCGCTGATCCGCGAAGGTCTCACGCGCCGCATGGAGATTTCGCGAGGTCGACAAATTTCAACCACGGATTCGCGAGGAGCGAAAAGCCCGAGCTTTTGTAATCAGATTTCGGGAATGGAGAAAAAAGCCCGGGCTTTTGTAATCAGATTTCGGGAATGGAGAAAAAAGCCCGGGCTTTTGTAATCAGATTTCGGGAATGGAGAAAAAAGCCCGGGCTTCTCGTCTCATGCAGATTTGCATAAAGCTTCCGCATCTCCGAGATAGGTCCTTGCATGACGCCTCTTCGAGGGGGTGAGAAAAAATGGGTGGCGCATTGACGAAATCAGGAAGTAGGGTGACGCATTGACCCGGAATGCCTTGTCCATCGGCGATAGCTTGCGCAAGGGAGAGGGACTGAATGAGCGATATTACCGGTCGCCCACGGATTTGTCGGGGGGGATGGCTTCGACGAGCAGCTGCACCAATCTGGGCACGGCGTACTCGCCCAGCGCTTCGCGCCTGATCTTCAGAAAGGAGGAAAAGGAGGCCGTGTCCTCGGGCAGCGTCACCTCGTAGAGGTCGGCGTGGAGGACGCGGTGGGAGAGGAGATGCTTCACGCCTTGGCACACGAGGCGCAGCTCGCGCCGCTCGCCGGGAGCGAACATGGCCTGGAGGGAAGGGTGGGCGAGAAACTCGTCGGGAGAGAGGGGAGAGGTCGCCTCGATAAGCGGCAACTCGAAAAGACCTTTCCAGATGTCGTCGGCCGTACGCTTATGTATGAATGTGTAAGTGCCCGCACGTACATATAGATAGTATAGATAGCGGTCGGTGGTCTTCGTCCTGTGGCGCTTGACGGGTAGCGAGGCTACCCGTCCCGAGGCGAGCGCCGCGCAGCTGTCGGCCAGCGGGCAGGTGGCGCATGTGGGTGAGCGGGGCACGCACTGCGTGGCTCCGAAGTCCATGATGGCCTGGTTGTACAGCGCGGGGTGGAGGCGGTCCAGCATCTCGTCGGCGAGCGCGGCGAAGAGGCGTTTCCCCGGGATGGTGTCGATGGGCGTGTCGATCCCGAAGTAGCGGGCGAGGACGCGGTACACGTTGCCGTCGACCACGGCGTAGGGCATGCCGTAGGCGAACGAGCAAATGGCGGCCGCCGTGTACTCGCCAACGCCCGGCAGGGCCAGCACCCCTTGGTAGGTGGAGGGGAACGTGCCGTTCATGGCGCGGGCCGCGGCCAGCAGATTGCGTGCGCGCGAGTAGTAGCCCAGTCCCTGCCAATAGGTCATCACCTCGTCGTCGGACGCGTCGGCCAGCGTGCGCGCGTCGGGGAATCGTCCGACGAAGCGCAGGAAGTAGTCGCGCCCTTGCTCCACGCGGGTTTGCTGGAGGATAATTTCGGATATCCAGATGATGTAGGGATCGGAAGTGTCGCGCCAAGGCAGCTCGCGTTTGTGCGAGGCGTACCACTCCAACATGGTGTCGGTGAAGATACTCATGCCGCGAAAGTACGGTTTTTCGACGCAAAGCGTGGCTCGTTCCTTACTTTTTTATAAAAATGAGGGGAATTATTTTTTTCGCCGCCAGAAAAGCTATATATTTGCAGACCAAAAAATTAGCATCGCCTAATTGTAGTATTAATAATTTTTTCAAGGGAAAATGACTAAAGCTGATATTGTAAACGACATTGCGGCAAAGACGGGTATTGACAAGCCGACAATCTTGATCACTGTCGAGGCGTTCATGGAATCCGTTAAGGATGCCTTGGCGAATGATAAGAACGTCTATTTGCGCGGGTTCGGTAGTTTTGTGGTGAAAAAGCGTGCGCAGAAGACCGCGCGCAACATCTCGAGGAACACTACCATCATCATCCCCGAGCACAACATTCCTGCCTTCAAGCCTGCGAGGACGTTCACTGTTGCCGTAAAGAATCTGTAACAACAAGAGTATTAACCAATAAATTAATTGTAGAACTATGCCGAGTGGTAAGAAGAAGAAAAGACATAAGATGTCTACGCACAAGCGTAAAAAAAGACTGAGAAAGAACAGGCATAAGAGCAAGAAGTGACCTCTTGCCCCGTCCCCTGTGAAGCCGCACAGAATAAGGAACAAACTACTGGGGCGCGCGTGGCGCGTCTCGGGAGTTTGTTCCTTGTTGTAGGTGGCTGGCGCTCCCGCGAACTTTTCCCTTGGCGGATTTGTTTTGCGTATATTTGAGAAACTATATAAATAGGAAGACAAAACAGTGACAAGTGAATTAGTAATTGACGTGCAACCCAAAGAGGTCTCCATCGCGCTCCTTGAAGACAAGAGCTTGGTGGAACTCCAGAGCGAAGGCAGAAACATCTCCTTCTCGGTTGGTAACATGTATTTAGGACGCATCCGTAAACTGATGCCCGGACTGAACGCATGTTTTGTGGACGTTGGTTACGAGAAAGACGCTTTCCTTCACTATTTAGACTTAGGTCCTCAATTCAACTCTCTGGAAAAGCTTTTAAAGCAAACTCTGAGCGACAAGAAGAAGATGCCTCAAATAGGCAAAGCAACCCTGCTTCCCGACCTCGACAAGGATGGCACTGTAGCCAACACATTAAAGGTGGGACAAGAAGTGGTGGTGCAAATCGTGAAGGAACCTATCTCCACCAAGGGGCCGCGTCTGACGTCCGAGATCTCGTTTGCCGGACGGTACTTAGTACTCATCCCCTTCAACGACAAGGTTTCCGTCTCTCAAAAAATTAAATCGAGCGAAGAACGCGCCCGTCTGAAGCAACTGCTGATGAGCATCAAGCCGAAGAACTTCGGCGTCATCGTACGGACGGTGGCCGAGGGCAAGCGCGTGGCCGAGCTGGATGGAGAGCTTAGAGTGCTGGTGAAGCATTGGGAAGACGCGATGGCTAAGGTGCAAAAAGCCACCAAGTTCCCCACCCTGATCTACGAGGAGACGAGCCGCGCCGTAGGATTGCTGCGCGACCTCTTCAGCCCCTCGTTCGAGAACATCTACGTGAACAACGAGCCGGTGTTCCACGAAATCAAGGACTACGTATCGCTGATCGCGCCCGAGCGGGCGTCTATCGTGAAGCTGTACAAGGGGAAGGTTCCCATCTACGACAACTTTAATATCACCAAGCAGATCAAGTCGGCCTTTGGCCGCACGGTGTCCTACAAGAGCGGCGCCTACTTGATCATCGAGCACACCGAGGCGCTACACGTCGTGGACGTGAACAGCGGCAACCGCACCAAGAATGCCAACGGGCAGGAAAGCAACGCGCTGGAGGTGAACCTGGGAGCCGCCGACGAACTGGCACGCCAGTTGCGCCTGCGCGACATGGGAGGTATTATCGTGGTCGACTTCATCGACATGGGCCTGTCGGAAAACCGGCAGAAGCTTTACGAGCGTATGTGCTCCAACATGCAGAAAGACAGGGCGAGGCACAACATCCTGCCCCTAAGCAAATTCGGGCTGATGCAGATCACGCGCCAACGGGTGCGTCCAGCCATGGATGTGAACGTAGCCGAAACCTGTCCCACCTGCCTCGGAAAGGGCACCATCAAGTCGTCCATACTCTTTACGGACACTCTGGAGAGCAAGATTGACTACTTAGTCAACAAGCTGAAGATAAAGAAATTCTCGTTGCACGTCCATCCGTACGTCGCCGCCTACATCAACCAGGGGCTTGTGTCCCTGAAACGGAAATGGCAATTGCAGTACGGATTTGGAGTCAAGATCATTCCGAATCAAAAACTCGCCTTCCTCCAATACGTGTTCTACGACGAGCACCAAGAGGAAATCGACATGCAGGAAGAGATCGAAATCAAATGAAAAAGAAGAGGCTGCCCCACGGAAGGAGGCAGCCTCTCTTTTTTTGTTCTCACACGGGTTTTTGTTCCCGGTTTTCGTGCGCGGCGCGCGGGGAAGCCTGTCGGGCTACCCCCTTTAGATTTGCGCCAGCTTGTTGTCCGAACCCAGCACGTTGGTGATCTTGTGCTTGTACAGCTTCACCATGTTGTCGCGGGCCGGGCCCAGGTACTTGCGGGGGTCGAACTCGGCGGGCTTCTCGGCCAGCACCTTGCGTACGGCGGCCGTCATGGCCAGGCGGGAATCGGAGTCGATGTTGATCTTGCAAACGGCAGACTTGGCGGCCTTGCGCAACTCATCTTCGGGGATGCCGATGGCAGCCTCGAGCTTGCCACCATACTGGTTGATGGTGTCGACCTCTTCTTGCGGAACGGACGACGAGCCATGGAGCACGATGGGGAATCCGGGGAGCTTCTCCATCACGGCGTCGAGCACCTCGAAAGCCAGCGGGGGAGGAACCAGACGGCCGGTCTTCGGATCTACCGTGCACTGCTCGGGCTTGAATTTGTAAGCGCCGTGCGAGGTGCCGATGGAGATGGCCAGCGAGTCGCAACCCGTGCGGGTGGCGAAGTCGATCACTTCCTCGGGGTTAGTGTACGTGTGGTGCTCGGCCGATACCTCGTCCTCAACGCCAGCCAGCACGCCCAGCTCGCCCTCGACCGTCACGTCGAACTGGTGGGCGTAGTCGACCACTTGCTTGGTCAGTGCCACGTTATCCTCGTAGGGCAGGTGCGAGCCGTCGATCATCACCGACGAGAAACCGTACTCGATGCACGACTTGCACGTCTCGAACGTGTCGCCATGGTCGAGGTGAAGCACGATCTCGGGATGGGCGCAGCCCAGCTCCTTGGCGTACTCCACGGCACCCTGCGCCATGTAGCGCAGCAAGGTGGCGTTGGCGTACTCGCGGGCGCCCTTGGAAACTTGAAGGATAACCGGGGATTTGGTTTCTACCGCAGCCTTGATAATGGCCTGCATCTGCTCCATATTGTTGAAGTTGAACGCTGGGATGGCATAGCCACCCTTGATGGCTCTGGCGAACATCTCACGGGTGTTCACCAATCCTAAATCTTTGTAATTTACCATTTTGATTATAATATTTGTTGTTAGTGATCGCTAATTCGACCGCGAAAGTACGCATTATCCACCTAAAACGGTGAAGAGGAAAGACTAATAAATCAAAATTAGCCGAATTATTTTTCTATCTCACGGAAATGGATTATCTTTGCGGCCTGGAAAAAGACCATTACGCTATTTCTTACCAAAATAGTACCGAATATAATAATTAAAAACAGATACTGACAATGAAAAAAGGTATTCATCCCGAATCGTACCGTCCGGTAGTGTTCAAGGATATGTCCAATGGCGACATGTTCCTCTCGCGCTCCACGGTAGCGACCAAAGAGACCGTCGAGTTTGAAGGCGAGACTTATCCGTTGCTGAAGATCGAAATCTCGAGCACCTCGCATCCGTTCTATACCGGCAAGTCGACGCTGGTGGACACGGCTGGCCGCGTGGATAAGTTCATGAGCCGCTACGGCAACCGCAAGAAGTGATTCGTGCGAACAAAGCGCAAGGAAGAGGCTGTCATTACCGCAATGGCAGCCTCTCTTCGTTTCTGTCGTAAAGGCGTTTTCGGGGAGTTTGGCGCGTCGTTTTCCCCGCGTCCATTAAAAAGAATGCCGCGACAGGGTGGAGTTTACTTGGATAATTTGTATATTTGCGCCTATTACAAAACCAATGAACCAACATTTCTCATGAACACACTCCAACAAATCCCCGAAGAGATTGTCGACACGCTCAATGCGTTCGCCTACGTCCTGCCCCTCTATTTCTACATCATGGACCGGTTGGCCGACCGGGTCCTCTACTTCTCGAAAGCGCTGGCGCAGCGGCACAGGGAAGCCTTGCCGTTCCTCCATGAGCTGGACATCCTTTCCTACCAGTACCAATACCTGACTCCCCGGGTCGACGAATTCACGAAAGCCCTCGAGGTTGGCATCGCCTTTATCGAGCGCAACGAGAGTGCGGCCGCCGAGAAGAAGAAGTACACCATCCTTTGCGTCACGCCGTCGGTCAGGAACGAAGAGATATTCATCAACCAGTCGGCCCTGCCCCTGTCTGCCGACGAGAATGGATACAGGTATTGGCTCGTCTGCGTCACGCATACCCCGCTCAACCAGTCCGGCATCTACATCCGCAAAGAGGGCGAGCCGTTCTGCCTGCAATATGTCGACGACCAATGGGAGCGAATGAAATTCCGCCTGCTCAACAAAAGGGAGAGAGACATCCTCTCCCTGTCGATGCAAGGGTACGACATTGAGCGAATAGCGAAGACGCTCGGACGGACGGTGAATACCATAAAGCTCAATCGCAGGGTCCTGTTCCGGAAGCTTGGCGTGGACAACATCTTGTCGGCCATCTCGATAGCCAACATGCACAAACTGTTGTAGGGTGTTAAACAACAATAAATGTGCGACGCTCTCTCCAAGCCCCCTATCGCGCATGTCGTATCTTTGCCCGTCCATAAAAGACATAACCGAAGGCTATTGACACCGCGAACGTTCATCATATCGCTACTGTTGCTGTTGCTGGCGACACCCCTCACGTACGCCCAGGAGGAGGTGGCGGACAGCCTGATGGCGCTCCATCGCGATTCCATCCCGGAGCCCAGCGACTCGCTCGTCTTGCGCTTCATGGAGCGGGAAGGTATGCCCATCTCGGGCAACAACCGCGTGCGGCTGCTCAGGAGCGGGCGCGAGAAGTTCGCCGACCTCTTTGCCGCCATCGGGCGAGCCAGGCACCATGTCCACCTGGAATACTTCAACTTTCGCGATGACTCCATCGCCAACGCCTTGTTCGACCTGCTCGCACTGAAGGTCAAGGAGGGGGTGAAGGTGAGGGCCATGTTCGACGCCTTCGGCAACTGGTCCAACAATCAGCCCATCACCAAGAAGCAACTCAAGGCCATCAGGGCCAGGGGCATCGAGATGGTGAAGTTCGACCCCATCACCTTCCCTTACATCAACCACGCCGCGCACCGCGACCACCGGAAGATTGCCGTCGTCGACGGCAAGATCGCCTACACCGGAGGGATGAACATTGCCGACTATTACATCAAGGGACTGCCCAAGATTGGTGCCTGGCGCGACATGCACGTCCGCCTCGAGGGCGACGCCGTGCACGACCTGCAACGCATCTTCCTCGACATCTGGAACAAGGAGACCAAACAAGCGGTCGACGGACCCGAGTACTTCCCGCCGAACGAGGCACCCACCGACAGCGCGCATACCGTGGTGGCCATCGTGGACCGCACCCCCAAGAAGAGCAGCAGGGCGATAAGCCACGCTTATGCCGTATCCATCTATTCGTCGCGGAACGACGTACGCATCATCAACCCCTATTTCGTACCTACCTCGTCCATCATGAAGGCGCTGAAAAGGACCATCGACCGCGGCGTGGACGTGCAGATCATGGTCTCGTCGGCCTCCGACATCCCCTTCACTCCCGACGCCGCGCTCTACAAGCTGCACAAGCTGATGAAACGGGGAGCCACCGTCTACCTCTACAACGGAGGGTTCCATCACTCCAAGATCATGATGGTGGACAGCCTGTTCTGCACCGTGGGTACGGCCAACCTCAACAGTCGTAGCCTGCGCTATGACTACGAGACCAACGCGTTCATCTTCGACCGGGACGTCACCAAGCAGCTCAACGACATCTTCGAAGCCGACAAGGAACACTGCACCCAGCTCACGCCCGAATACTGGAAAAAGAGGTCGTCCTGGAAGAAGTTCGTAGGATGGTTTGCCAATTTATTCACTCCCTTTTTGTAATTTTGTCCGGTCATGAAAGTTGTTGAAAGTTGTTAAGCGCTTGATAGCCTGACTGCTTCCAACTACTTACTATACCGCATTACCTACTTTATGAAGCAATACTTAGAACTACTCCAGCGGGTGCTCGACGAAGGCGTCGAGAAAAGCGACCGCACCGGCACGGGAACCGTCAGTGTCTTCGGGCACCAGATGCGTTTCGACCTCTACAACGGATTTCCCTGCCTCACCACCAAGAAGCTCCACCTCAAGTCCATCATCTACGAGCTGCTCTGGTTCCTGCGAGGCGACACCAACGTGCGGTATCTGCAGGAACACGGCGTGCGCATCTGGAACGAGTGGGCCGACAAAGATGGCGACCTGGGGCACATCTACGGATACCAGTGGCGCTCCTGGCCCGACTACGACGGCGGCACCATCGACCAAATCAGCGAAGCCGTAGCGACCATCAAGCACAACCCCGACTCGCGCCGCATCATCGTGAGTGCCTGGAACGTGGCCGACCTCAAGCGCATGAACCTACCTCCCTGCCATGCGTTCTTCCAATTCTACGTGGCCGACGGCCGGCTTAGCCTACAGCTCTACCAACGCAGTGCCGACATCTTCCTCGGCGTGCCGTTCAACATCGCTTCGTACGCCCTGCTGTTGCAGATGATGGCGCAGGTCACGGGCTTGCGTCCGGGCGACTTCGTCCATACCCTGGGCGACGCGCACATCTACCTCAACCACCTCGATCAGGTACGGCTACAACTCAGCCGGGAGCCTCGCCCCCTGCCGGCGATGAGGATCAACCCCGACGTGAAGAGCATCTTCGACTTCCACTTCGACGATTTCGAGCTGACCGGCTACGACCCCTATCCGCACATACCGGGAACGGTGGCCGTATGACATCGCGATCGTGACACATAACAGCTACCAAAGAAAAAAAGAAAAGGAGAACCAAGCATGAGAATATCCATCATTGCCGCTATCGACCGGCACCGGGCCATCGGTCTCGGGAACAAGCTCCTGTTCTGGTTGCCCGCCGACCTGAAACGCTTCAAGGCGCTCACCACCGGGCACACCATACTGATGGGGCGGCGAACCTTCGAGTCGCTACCCAAAGGTGCGTTGCCCAACCGCCGCAACGTGGTGCTCACCACCCGGGCGGACAATGTGTTTCCCGGTGCCGAGACATTCTCCACGCTCCAAGACGCATTGGACAGCTGCCTGCCAGACGAACACATCTACGTCATCGGCGGGGAGAGCGTCTATCGTCAAGCCCTGCCGCTGGCCGACGAGCTATGCCTCACCGAGATCGATGCCATCGCCCCGCAGGCCGACGCCTTCTTCCCCCACTTCGGTACGGAGGCGTGGCGCGAGACAAAGCGGGAAGAGCATCCGGCCGACGAGCGACACGACCACGCTTTCGCGTTCGTCGACTACGAACGACGGCAGGGGAGGTCCTAAGTAGGATTTCGGAGCAAGAGCGTCACTCCTCGTCCCACTCCATGCCGATGGGCATCTGCCGCTTGATGGCCTCGTGGAACGAGATGAGCGTCTCCGTACGCGACAGCCCCAGCGGCTGGAGCTTATCGTGGATGATGCTCAGCAGGTGATGGTTGTTGCGGGCGTAGATCTTGATGAACATGTCGTACTTTCCCGTAGTGAAGTGGCATTCCACCACCTCGGGAATCTGCTCCAACGCTTTCGTCACGGTGTCGAACGATTCAGGGTCTTTCAAGTAGAGACCGATGTAGGCGCAAGTCTCGTACCCTATACGTTCGGGGTCGATGACGAACTCCGAGCCTTTCAGCACCCCCAGATTAGTCAGCTTCTGGATACGCTGATGAATGGCGGCGCCCGAAACGTTGCACATCCGCGCCACTTCCAGGAAAGGAATGCGGGCGTTGCCGGCAATCAGCCTCAAAATCTGCTCGTCGAGCGTGTCCAACTGATGGTGTCCCATTGATTCAATTCGTTTTAAATGATGAATATTTAGTGCAAAGTTAACGCTTTTCCCGTCATTTCCCTATCAGATTATACCATAATCTGCGATTGAAGCAATTCTGCTGATCTCTTTCGGGCAAGTCAGCACCCCGGCGAGGAGACGTCCCGGAGCGACGGAATAACCTCCAAAAAGACTCTACAACGTGCGGGCTAATCGCTCATACTTTCCGCTTCGTCCACTAAGTAGCGGTCGATGTTGCGCTTCTCCTTGCTGAAGCTCACGCCCACTTTGAATAGCTTGCGCCCGTCGAGCTGGTAGGGCAGGAAATACTCCTTGCTGTCGATCTGGCGGAGCGCCTCCTCGGCCGAGCCGTTCAGCTTGAACTCGAAGAGATAGATGTACCGGTCGGTCTTCACTACGGCGTCGGCCCGTCCGTCAGCGCCACGCACCTCGACTTGCGTAAACTCGCCCATCAGGGTGAAGATGACGTATAGGATGGCCTGGTAGTGGCGCTCGGTGTCATCGCTCAGCTCGTAGGGCATGCCGGCGAAGAAGACTTTGACGCGCTGAAGGAACTTGTCGAGTTCGCCCGCTTGGAGGTCGGACGAGAATCTCGCGATATGCAGCGGCGTGTCGTCGTTCTTCACCATCGTATAATAAGGGGAGAGGAAATTCATGAAGCCGTAGCGCACCTCGTCGTTGGGGAATCCCAGTGTATAAAGCCGGAACCTCTCGTCGTAGTCTTGAATGGTAAGGTATCCGCTTTGATAAATGAGTGGGATGGGATTGGCTTTCTCCGCGCGATACTCGGCGAAACTGGAGGCTGCCATCTGTACACCGTCGACGATGAGGCGCAGGTCGTAATCGCTTTCTTCCAACAGCTCGGCGAGGAAGGTGGGCGTGCCTGTTTGGAACCAGTAGTCGAGCAAGTCCAGGCGTTCGAGGGCGTTGAGCACGCTGAACGGGTTGAACATTCCCTCTGTGGATGGGGCGAAATGATAACCGTCGTAACGTTGCGCCATCTCGGCGACGACTTCGTCGAAGCCAAGCCTCCGATCCGCAGCCAACGCCTCCAGCTCGGGACGAAACACTTGCGTCAGCTCGTCCTTGGTGATGCCGCAGAGCGTGGAATATTGTTTCATCATGCTGATGTCCGACAGTTGGTTCAGGTCGCTGAACACGCTCACTTGCGCGAACTTCGTCACTCCGGTGATGAAGACGAAGCGCAGGTACTGGTCCGTGCTTTTCAGCACGCTATAGAACGCTTTCAGGGTGCGGCGCATGTCGTCGCCGACCTCCTTGTCCAGGATGTTTTCGAGCAACGGCTTGTCGTACTCGTCAATAAGTACCACCACGCGCTTGCCCGTCTGCTGATAGGCGCGCTTGATGACGCGCTCAAAACGCCCCGCCAGTGTATCCACATTCTCACTCTTGCCATAAACCGATTCCCACTCGCTTAAATTGCGCGAGAGAATGGCTTCCAAAAATGCGACGTCTCTGTATTTTTCCGCGTTCAGGTCGAGATGCAGCACGGGATACCGTTCCCATTGCGTCTCCAACTGTTCGATTGCCAATCCCTCGAAAAGTTCTTTCTTCCCTTCGAAGTAGGCTTTGATGGTGGAGAGCAATAAGCTCTTGCCAAACCGGCGGGGGCGGCTTAGGAAGTAGGGACTATAGGTCGACGTGAGTCGATACATCAGCGCCGTCTTGTCCACGTACACGTAACCATTGGTGCGCAGTTTCTCGAACGACTGTATGCCTATCGGCAATCTGCGAAGCTGTTCCATAATGTATCTATTCGTTTGATTACGCCACAAATATAAGCAAACCGCGGCAATGTTTCGTTTAAACTCCGTACCTTTATCACCGAATTCAATGAAAAAGACTATGGGAAAGAACGTATCGCATATTGCCCCTAAGCGCCCCTTGGGCCGCGGCAGGGGCAAGTTCCTGAATTATGCGTTCCTCGCGGTAGGGGCGACGCTGCTCTTGTCCTTGTCGGCGATGGCTTCGCGCGGCCCGGCTCTCGGGCCGGGTATCGATGAGCCGGAGATGGTGTACGTCGAGGGCGGCACGTTCATGATGGGCAGTCTGCGGTCGGAAGAAGAACGATTTGCCGACGAGGACCTGCACCAAGTCACCGTCGGCAGCTTCCGCATCGGCAAGTACGAGGTGACGCGGGGGCTGTGGAAAGCGGTGATGGGCAGTTATCCTATCCTCCTTCCCAAGGGCAAGGAGGATTATCCTGTGGTACACGTGAGCTGGGACGATGCCCAGGAATTCATCCGCAAGCTGAACGCCAAGACGGGCAAGAAATACCGCCTGCCCACCGAGGCGGAGTGGGAGTTCGCCGCCCGCGGCGGCAACCGGAACAACGGTAATCTGTATAGCGGCGGCGACTCTTTGGGCGACGTGGCTTGGCACCGTGGTAATAGCGGTGTCTCCGCCCATCCCGTCGGCCGGAAGTCCGCCAATGAATTGGGAATTTACGATATGATAGGCAATGTTTCGGAGTGGTGTAGCGACCGGTACGGTGATTATCCCACCTCGCCGCAGACCAATCCCAAAGGACCGTCGTCGGCACCACATTCTTTCCGGGTGAGCCGAGGCGGTAGCTATTTCCAAAACGCCAGCGGGTGTCGCCCCGCGAAGCGCGAATGTACCTACCACAGCCTCAGCGTCGCTAATATTGGTTTCCGGCTGGCCTCCGACGTCCCCCGGTAGGTTGTGGCGGCCGCGCGCGAAAGACAGGGAATTGTGCTGGGAAGCACGCGGGAAGAGGGCGAAATCCGGGCTGCCCTTGTTTTTTTCATACTGCCGGCGTAAAAGCTCGCGGCTTTTATCTAAATTTGCCCCCGTTACTTAATCATACGAACGAAATGAGAAAACTCTATTGCGCGGCCTTGCTCGCCCTCACCTGCTTAGGCGCTCATGCCCAGCGTTTCGCTGACCACTTCACGGAACAGAGCCTCCGGGTGGACTATCTCTTTACCGGCGACGCTCACCATCAAGCCATCTACCTCGACGAGCTGTCGCGACTGCCCCAATGGGCCGGACGCCAACAACGACTGTCCGAACTGCCCCTCGAGGGTAACGGACAGATCTGCGTGCGCGACCTCCAGACCAAGCGGTGCCTCTACCGCACATCCTTCTCCTCCCTGTTCCAGGAATGGCTCTCGACCGACGAGGCCAAGCACACCGCCCGTGGCTTCGAGAACACCTTCCTGCTCCCTTATCCCAAGCAGCCCGTGGAGGTGGAAATCACCATCCGCTCTTCGCGTGGAGAACCGATGGCCAGCCTCAAGCATACCGTAAATCCCGACGACATACTGATTCACGACCGGGGCTTCGCGCATGTCACTCCGCACCAATACCTCCTTCACAGCGGAAGCGCGAAGGAGTGCGTCGACGTGGCCATCCTCGCCGAGGGCTACACCGCGGAGGAGATGGATCTCTTCTACCGCGACGCCCGGCGAACTTGTGAGGCGCTGTTCGCCTACGAGCCGTTCAGCTCCAACAAGAACAAATTCAACATCGTGGCCGTGGCCTCGCCATCGGAGGATAGCGGGGTGAGCGTGCCCCGGCACGAAGCGTGGAAGCAGACCGCCGTGCACTCCAGCTTCGACACCTTCTATTCCGAACGTTACCTCACCACCAGCCGCATAAAATCCATTCACAACCTTCTGGCCGGAATCCCCTACGAGCACATCATCATCCTGGCCAATACCGATGTCTACGGCGGTGGGGGCATCTACAACTCGTACACCCTCACCACCGCCCACCACCCCCTGTTCAAGCCCGTGGTAGTGCACGAATTCGGACACAGCTTCGGCGGATTGGCCGACGAGTATTTCTACACTGGCGACGTAATGACCGACACCACCCCGAACGACACGGAACCTTGGGAACAGAACATCACCACGCTGGTGAACTTCGACGCCAAGTGGAAGGACATGCTGCCGCCACGCACACCTATACCCACCCCGACGGAACGGAAAGAGGAATACCCCGTAGGTGTCTACGAAGGGGGAGGATACTCCGCCAAGGGAATTTACCGACCCGCATACGACTGCCGGATGCGGACCAACGAGTACCCCACCTTCTGTCCCGTATGCCAGCGGGCGCTGAAACGCGTCATAGACTTCTACACCATGCCATCCGGCGAATGATAATCTGACTCACCCCAACGCAACGACAAATCAAGCCATGATAAGATTACAACCCATCACCACGACCGACATACGGCATTACCGATTCATGGAGACGCTGCTCGTCAGCTCCTTCCCCGAGGAGGAGTACAGGCAACTGGAAGAGCTGCGCGAATACACCGACCGCACCGGCAACTTCCACAACAACATCGTCTTCGATGGTGACCTGCCTATCGGATTCCTCACCTACTGGAAGTTCGAGAGCTTCTGCTACGTTGAGCATTTCGCTACCAACCCCGCCTTGCGCAACGGCGGCTACGGCTCGCGGGCCATGGCGTATCTCTGCGACTGGTTGGGATGTCCCGTCGTGCTCGAGGTGGAGCGCCCGTCGGGTCCCGACGACGAGATGCCCCGCCGCCGCGTCGGGTTCTACCAGCGCCTCGGCTTCAAGCTGTGGCGGAACGACTACCGGCAACCGCCCTATCGGCAGGGAGGAACTTCCCTGCCCATGTACCTCATGGTACACGGCAATCTGGATCCCGGGCGCGACTACGCGATGGTGAAACGCCAGATATACACCGCGGTGTATGGGGTGAATAGCCCGTAATGAACCTTTTCAGCGCTTCATGCGTATAAATTTGTGGGGTGGGGACATCGCCCGCTCCAAAGAATTTCGTAGCTTTGCCCCGAAGTCTTAGAGAGACAAGTGAATCTTTGTGTCACCTCAAACATTTTTCTATGCCAAACAAGAAGGACGACAACCTGGACATACTGAAGCTCAAGCCAGGTACCACGCTACGTAGCGAATCCTCTATCTACACCATCAAGGAGGTGTTGGGAAGCGGTGGCTTCGGCATCACCTATAGGGCTACCATGCAAGGATGGAAGCAAGGCAAGCTGGGCCGGATCCCGATCAGGCAGGACGTGGCCCTCAAGGAGCTTTTCGCCGTGGAGCATTGCATGCGCGGCACAGGCGCCCATTCCTCGGACGTCGTCGTTGTTCCCGGCATCGATTGGGAGGACTATCGCAAGCGTTTCATCAAGGAAGCGCACCGCATGTCCCTACTGGGGGCACACCCCAATATCGTGAAGGTGCTCGAGGTGTTCGAGGCCAACAACACCGCCTACATCGTGATGGAGCTTGTCGAGGGCATGTCGCTCCACGAATACGTGAAGAAACACGGCCCGCTCGCCGAGGAGGAGGCGGTGGGCTGCATCGGGCAAGTCGCCCTCGCCTTGAGGTACACGCACGATAGCAAGAAGATCATGCACCTCGACATCAAGCCAGGAAATATACTTCGTCGCGCCACGGACGGCTCGATCGTCGTCATAGACTTCGGCCTCGCCAAAGAGTACAACGACGATGGGAAGGCGATGACCGCGAGCCACTCCACCGGCCTCACCGA
>JAISIZ010000031.1 GCA_031261785.1 Mediterranea sp. (in: CFB group bacteria) | reverse complement strand
TATCATTCGGCTGGTTCATGCCGCTGAACACGCCGGCCTGGCCGAACTTCGTCACCCCCGTGAAGAAGAGGAAGCGGAGGTAGGGGTCGGCGCTCTTCAGCACGCTGTAGAAAGCCTGGAGCTGGGGACGTATCAGCGCGTGCAGCTCGGGATTGTCCATCGTGTCGAGCAGGGGCTTGTCGTATTCGTCGATGAGCACTACCACGCGCTTTCCCTCCTGTTGACAGGCCCTTTCGATAAGCCCGTTCAAACGATTGGCGGGAGTGTCTTCGCTCTCGTCTTTTCCCCACCGCTCCTCCAGTGCTTTCAGGTTGGCGTTTAGCGCGGACATGAACGTATCCAAGCTGGTGTAGATCCCCTTGTTCATATCAATATGGAACACGGGATATTCTTCCCATCGTGTCTCCAGCCTCTCTATGGCCAGTCCCCCGAACAGCTCCCGCTTGCCGAGGAAGTAGGCTTTGATGGTGGAGAGCAGCAGGCTCTTCCCGAACCGGCGGGGGCGGCCGAGGAAGTAGGGCTTTCCTTGGTAGGCAAGCCGGTAGATGTACTCCGTCTTGTCCACGTACACGAAGTCATTCCTGCGAATGTACTCGAAATCTTGTATGCCGATAGGCAGGGGTCTGCTGTTCATCATATCGTTAGCCTTTAATAGGGTTGGTGCGACAAAGATACGAATCTATTTCATAGCTCGGACACGAGAAATAGCGAAAAAAATGTCACCGAGAGTGAAGGCGCACGGTAAATCGGCCGAAAAAACACCTTGAAGCAACAAAAATAGCAGCCTTTGAAACATATCTTTCAGCCGCGGGGACGAAAACTGCCGTACTTCGCGACATCGGAAAACAGTTCCGACCCAACAATTTGATTAATTACATTAAAACTAATGCGTAGTAAGATGAAGAACAGAAATCTTCTTTGCAGCTTATGCTTCCTCTTGTTCGCTTTCGCCCTGCCCAGCCTGCGGGCGCAGCAAATCACCGTGAAAGGAAACGTGACCTCGCGGACCGACGGACAGCCCGTTATCGGCGCTTCCGTGGTCGACGCCTCGACAGCCGCCACCGGTACCATCACCGACGTGGACGGTAACTTCAGCCTCTCCGTCGCCACGGGCAGCTCGCTGAGAATCTCCTACATCGGATACAAGACGTTGACGGTGACGGCCGCGCCCACCGTCAACGTCGTCCTCGAGGAAGACAGCGAGACGCTCGACGAAGTGGTGGTGACGGGCTACATGAGCGAAAAGAAAGCCAGTCTTACCGGATCCGTCGCCGTGGTGCGGATGAAGGACGTGGCCGACATACCCACCGGCAACGTGCTCTCGAGCCTGCAAAGCCGAGTGGCCGGTATGAACATCACCACCGACGGCACGCCGGGCGGCATGAACACCTCGACGCTGATCCGGGGCACCACCACCATCAACAACAGCTCGCCGCTATACGTCATCGACGGCGTGCAGACGAGGGACAACATCGCCTCCATTCTCTCCTCCTCCGACGTGGAATCCATACAGGTGCTCAAGGACGCCTCCTCGGCCGCTATCTATGGCGCGCAAGCCGCCAACGGCGTCATCATCATCACCACCAAAAAGGCCAAGGAGGGCGACATCAGGGTCAACTTCGACATGTCGCTCACGGCGCAGACCTTCGCCACGGGTTTCGACATGCTGGACAGCAGGCAATTTGGCGAGGTTTACTGGCAGGCATGGCGCAACTCCTACGGCACGCACCCCAACAGCGTGGTGTATGGCAACGGCGACGTGCCCGAGATGCAGGAATACTATTACGACACCGACGGCATACGCATAAAGACAGCCAATACCGACTGGGCGAAAGAGATATTCGGCACGGCGCTGATGCAGAACTACAACCTTTCGCTCTCCAAGGGATTCCAGAACGGCGACGTGTCGCTCACGATGAATTACCTCGACCAGGACGGCCTCGTGCGCAACACCGACTTCAAGCGCGTCAACACTCGCCTGGCCTCGAACTTCCGCTTCCTTGACGGCCGCGTCCGCATAGGCGAGAGCATCGCCGTGAATCGATGGACACGCCACCTCAACCCCGGCGGCATCGAGGAGAGCGTCATCGCCCAACATCCCGCCATACCCGTGTACGACGAGGAAGGCGGATATGCCGGCGGATATGTCGACATTCTGGGCGACAAACCCAACCTCATTCGCCTCACCGACAACGAGGCCGACAACCGCCACACCTACTGGCGCATATTCGGCAACGCCTACGTCGAGGTGGAACCGCTGCGACATCTGGTGTTCAGGTCGAACTTCGGACTCAACTACTACAACGAGTTCAACTCCACCTTCGTACCCTCCTGGCGGGAGGGAAGCCGACGGGTGGAGACCAACGAGCTGAACGTGACGCAGCACAACAGCACGCAGTGGGTGTGGTCCAATACGCTCAACTACACGCTCAACCGTGACAGCCATTCGCTCAACGCCCTGGTGGGCATGGAGGCGAAGAAGGAGTACGGCGAGGCGCTGACAGGCTACGGCACCGGGCTGGCCGTAGAAGATATCGACTATCGATACCTCGACGGCGTGACCAGCGGACAGATCGTGGGCAACAACGCCAGCATATACGCCATGGTCTCTTACTTCGCCAAGGTCAACTACGCCTACGCCGACAAGTATCTCGTGTCGGCCACCATTCGCCGCGACGCCTCGTCGCGTTTCGGACAGTTCAACAACGCAGGCGTATTCCCCTCGGTCTCCGCAGGCTGGCGCGTCTCGCACGAGAAATTCATGGAACCCTCGGCCCACTGGCTGAGCGACCTCAAGCTGCGCGCCTCGTGGGGCGTGAACGGCAACGACATGATCGACAACACCGCCACCTACGGCAAGTACTTGGTGAGCCTCAAGAACGCCTCGTACAACATGAGCGGCGACAACGCCACACTGATGCCCGGCGTGTACAAGACCGCCTCGGGCAACGACAAGCTGCGGTGGGAACAAACCAAGCAGTTCAACGTGGGCATCGACGCTGCCTTCCTTGACAACCGCCTGGGCGTGACGCTCGACTACTTCGACAAGAACACCGACGACATGCTCATACAACGTCCCTACATAGCCGTTATCGGCGAGGGAGGATACTATTGGTACAACGGCATATCCATGAACAACAAGGGCGTGGAGACCACCATCACCTGGCAAGATGAAGTGGCCGACGGCCTGCGCTACAACCTCTCGCTCAACCTCTCCTATTATAAGAACAAGATCACCGACCTTCCCTCCGACATCTACTACACCTACGGCGGCGGAACACCGGGACAGAGCGTGGTAGGGCAACCCTTCGGGTCGTGGATGGGATACCGCACCGACGGCTTGTTCCGCACCAAGGACGAGGTGTACCAATACCTGGCGAAGTACGACGTGCAGATAGGCAGCCCCGAGGTGGGACGCGTGCGCTACGTCGATGTCAACGCCGACGGCAAAATCACTACCGCCGACCAGACATGGCTCGGCTCCGACCAGCCCAAGCTGATAGGCGGCCTCAACCTCGGCGCCTCGTACCACGGCTTCGACCTCAGCCTCTTCTTCAACGGCATGGTGCGCAAGGCATGGAACAACTCCAGGTACTATACCAACTTCTTCCAGCTCTGGACGGGCAACCACTCCACACGCCTGCTCGAGGCCATGGACGCCTGGACCGAATACGAGCGGACAGGCGTGTACGCCAGCGACATTCCCGCACTGGTGGCCGTAGACAGCAACAACGAGAGCCGAGGGTCGGAATACTTCGTGGAAGACGGCTCATACATCAAGCTCAAGTCGCTCACGCTAGGCTACACGCTACCCAAGGCCGTGACGCGAAAGCTGAGAATGGACAACATACGCGTGTACCTACAGTCGCAGAACCTGTTCACCATCACCAACTATACGGGCGCCGATCCCGAGGGGCTGGGCTACACCTATCCGCAGCCGCGCACCTTCACCTTCGGACTATCCGTGGGATTCTAAATACATTATATATCTATAATAAATTGACAGAGATGTTACGCATGAAACGAAACCAGATATTCGCGGCCCTCGCCCTGACACTCACCGTGGCCGGCTGCGACGAGAGCAGCTTCCTCGACACCAGGCCGCAGGGAACGCTCAACGAGACCAACCTCAATTCCGCCAAAGGCGTGGAGCTGCTCGTGAGTGCCGCCTACCAAGCGCTCGCCGGTCCGGCCGGGCAGGAAGGAAGCGTGTGGTTCACCCCCATGACCAACTGGACCTACGGTGAGGTACGCTCCGACAACGCATACAAAGGCGGAGGAGGAGTGGGCGACGCCACCGACCTGCACAAGCTGGAGACCTTCGACGTGGACGCCACCCTCGGCAACCTCGACAGCAAGTGGTTCCAGCTATACAGCTGCGTGCAGCGCTGTAACTCGGCGCTGAAGGTGCTCAACACCGCCAGTCCGGCCGACGTGCCGTCGCGCGACATACGCATAGCCGAGATGAAGGTGCTCCGCGCACACTTTTACTTCGAGCTGAGCCGACTGTTCAACCGCGTGCCCTACTTCGACGAGAACGTCGACATCAACACCTACGCCGACATTCCCAACACGGAATACACCCGCCACGAGATACTGGGTATGATAGCCGCCCAGCTGGCCGAAGCCGCCGAGACACTGCCCGAGACACAGGCCGAGCGCGGACGGGTGAACAAGTACGTGGCCTACGCCTACGAGGCGAAGGTGAAGCTCTACCAAGCCTACGAGGAAGATGAGAAGACCCACTCCGTGACCAGCGTGGACAAGAACCTGATGAACGAGGTAGTGGGGCTGTGCGACAAGCTCGAAGGGCGCTACTCGCTACTCGACAACTTCCAGGACCTCGACCTGCTGGCTTACGAGAACGGGGCCGAATCCGTGTTTGCCGTGCAGTATTCCATGAACGACGGCACCTCAGACGCCGGACGCGTCAACTGGAGCAACCTGCTCAACGCCCCGCAAGGACCGTACAGTGGCGACGGCTTCTTCCTCCCCTCGCAAAATCTCATCAACGCCTATAAGACCGGTGCCGACGGGCTACCTCTGTTCGACACCTTCAACGACGAGGATTACGATGTCATCGCCACCGACGCCTCGGGAAACATTGTCAACACGCAGGTCGACTCCAACGTCGACCCCCGCCTCGACTTCATCGTGGGACGCCCCAACATCACCTGGAAGAGCTATCCCAATTCGCCTTGCCAGGCATCGTGGGTGCGCGACCAAGGCACCTACGGGCAGCATTGTACCAAGCGCTTCTTCGTATCGCCCGAGAGCGGCGACATGTTCAAGGGATGGCCATGGGGAGCGTCGGCCATGAACTGGCAGGTCATACGCTACGCCCACGTGTTGCTGTGGAAAGCCGAGGCACTCATAGAGATCGGCGACGCCGCCTCCTTGGAGCAGGCCCGGCAAATCGTCAACCGCATCCGCCTGCGCGCCAAGAACAGTCCTTACGTGAAAGACTTCAACGACCCCGCGAAGGATGCCGCCCACTACCTCGTCAACGAATATCCCGCCGCAGGCTGGGCGCAAGAGTACGCCCGCCAGGCGCTCCGCTTCGAGACACGATTGGAGACGGCCATGGAGGGCGACCGCTTCTTCGACCTCGTACGCTGGGGCATCGCCACACCCACCATGACCCGCTTCCTCAACGTGGAGCGTAGCAAGCGCGTGTACTACTCCAACGCCACCTATACCGCGGGACGCGACGAGTACCTCCCCATACCCTTGCCGCAATACAACTTCTCCGAAGGACTGTACGTGCAGAATCCGGGCTACGGCGCTTTCTGACCATAAGGCATCATACAAAGAATAAACAATCCCCTAAAAACAGAGAACAACAATGAGAACGTTCGCTACATCATTAATGATAGGTATACTCACGCTCTGCTCCTGCACTAAAGAGTATTACGAAGCCCCCGTGAACGACGAATCGGCCGAGATTGACATCTCCAGATACGGCGCCGTGGGCGACGGGCAGAAAGACTGCTCAGCGCTGATCAACAAGCTCATCGCCGACCTCCCACCGTCGGGTGGAGTCATCGTGTTCCCCGAGGGTGACTGGGTACTCGACAATCCAATCGTCGTCAACAAGAACTTCGTCACCCTACGAGGTGTGAACCCCGGCATGAGAAGCAACATCGACGTGGCCGACGTAGAGAACCTCGTGGGACCCGGCGGAGGCACCAAGCTCATCCTGCGCAACACCCAAGTGGGCGTGCACATCCCCGCCGTGCCCGCCGTAGGCGGAGCCAAGAACCGCGTGAGCGGCGTGGAGATACGCGACTTGATGATTTCGGGCGGAACCTCCAACAAGGGCACGGGAATATTCGTGGAGCACGACAACGACCGCTGCCTGATAAGCAACGTGATAGGTATCAATCTGGAGTGTGGCATACGCGCCAACGCCGCCGACGCCATGGTGATAAAGGATTGTTGGATATGCGAAGTGAAGAGTAGCATAGAGATGAACGGAGGCATACAAAACATGATCACCAACTGTCAACTGGGTGCCCAGCCCGCGGGAGTGACCTGCCGCCTGAGCGGACAGACCAACTTCCTCTTCTCGGGCAACCACGTCTATCCCGATGGAGCCAGCAACCTCGTGCTCGACAATTGCGACCAGGTGAACATCGCTAACAACAACTTCAAGAGCTACTACACCGCCATACTCGACCTCAAGGGCGACGGCAACCTGGTGACGGGCAATATATTCTGGCTCGCCGAAGCACGGGGAGATCAACTGCGGACGCGCGACACCGACTATGGCGTGATACGCGTGGACGGTAGCGATAACCTCTTCTCGGGCAACACCGTGAACTGCGAGTGGAACCTGGCCGTAGCGAACCCCGTCACCGTGAACGCCACCAACGGCACGGGCAACCGATTCTCGACCATGCTCATCACCGGACAGCAGAGCGACCGCGTGTTCTACGTCAACCCCACCGTCGTGATCAACGACTGCGGCGTGCCCATCGAGAAAATCAAGGTCAAGGAAGAGGCGCTACCCACCTATAAGGCCGGCTATCTCATCGCCGACGAGGCCGCGGCCGACGTGGCCGACGACGACGAACGGGCCTCGCTCGCCTGGTTCCAGAAGGAATATCCCAATGGCGACGTTATCAGTCCGTCGATGCTCGCCACCACCGACCTTTCCGCCTACAAGGTGATATGGCTCAACATCGACCGACAAGGCATCGGCTTAGGATGGGACAAGCTCCCCGCCTCGCTCCTTACCGCCGAAGCCACGGCTGCGCTCGCCGCATACTACAAGAATGGCGGCAACCTGTTGCTCACCAAGCACGCCACACAGTATGCCATTCCCTTGGGCCGACTGGCGGCCGACCGCCAACCTGGCATTTTCGCCGACGGTGCCGGAGGCGATGGAACCGACATTTGGACCATCAACGCCAACATCGGCCTGCAATACGACCATCGCTCGCATCCGGCCTTCGCGGGAATGACTACTTCCGCGCAGTTCGCCCACGACTCCTATCCGCTCATCGGCCCCGGCACCCGCGAGGACCACAACTGCATGTGGGATCTCAACGCATACGGCTTCCCCGCCCTCTATCCCGACAAGGAGAACGTCGTGAAAGCCTTCGAGGACGAGAACACCGCTACCGTGCTCGCCACCTGGGGACACGTCGTCGACTTCTGCTGCGCCGGCATGGTGGAGTTCAAACCCACAGCCGATTACCAGGGAAGCTGCATAGCCATCGGCTTGGCCGCCTACGAATGGAAGCAGAATAGCGGCACCAATCTCTATCAAGGCAACATCGAGCTGCTGACACGCAACCTTCTGGATTATTTGGGAGGAGAACAGTAAATCCGCCACCGCAATGAAACAGAACCCTACACACCACCCCTCCCTGGCGAAGCTCATCCCCGTGATGCTCTGCTTCTTCGCCATGGGATTCGTAGACCTGGTGGGCATAGCCTCCAACTACGTCAAGGCCGACTTGGGACTGACCGACGCCGAGGCCAACCTCTTCCCGTCGCTCGTCTTCTTCTGGTTCCTCATATTCTCCGTGCCCACGGGCATGCTGATGAGCCGCGTAGGTCGCAAGCGGACGGTGCTGCTGAGCCTCGTCGTCACGCTGGCGTCGCTGCTGCTGCCACTGTTTGGCGACGGATACTGGCTGATGCTCGTCGCCTTCTCGCTGCTGGGCATCGGCAACACGCTGATGCAGACCTCGCTCAACCCGCTGCTCGCCACCATCGTGAGTGGCGAGCGGCTGGCCAGCAGCCTCACCTTCGGACAGTTTGTCAAGGCCATCGCCTCGTTCTCGGCTCCCTACATCGCCGCATGGGGCGCCACGCAAGCCATCCCCTCCCTGGGGATGGGCTGGCGGGTGCTGTTTCCCGTGTACATGACGATAGCCGTCGTCGCCATCTTCTGGCTCAACGCTACCCCGATAGAGGAAGAGAAAGAGGAAGGAAAACCGTCAACCTACGGGCAGTGCCTGGCGCTGTTGGGACGGCCGTTCATCCTGCTGTCGTTTGTCGGCATCATCTGCCACGTGGGCATCGACGTGGGAACCAACACCACCGCCCCCAAGCTACTGATGGAGCGCGTGGGCATGGGTCTGGACGAGGCGGCCTTCGCCACCAGCCTCTACTTCATCTTCCGCACGGCGGGCTGTTTCCTCGGCAGCTTCATCCTGCGCCGGATGTCGGCGCGCCTCTTCTTCCTCATCAGCGTGGCCATGATGGTGGCCGCCGTGGGTGGCTTGCTCACCATGGACGGCAAGATGGTGATCTACGCCTGCATCGCCCTCATCGGGTTCGGCAATTCCAACGTGTTCTCCATCATCTTCTCGCAGGCGCTGCTCCATCTGCCGGAGAAGAAGAACGAGGTGTCGGGACTGATGATCATGGGCCTGTTTGGCGGCACGCTCTTCCCGCTGGCCATGGGCGTGGCGTCCGACGCCGTGGGACAGGGCGGAGCCGTGGCCGTGATGGCGGTGGGCGTGCTCTACCTGCTTGGCTACACATTCCGCATCCGGAAACAACAATGAACCCGCATCCAAAGACAATCCTAAAAAAGCAACGGAACAATGAATAATATCATCGTAGGAATGGGCGAGGCACTATGGGACGTGCTGCCCGAAGGAAGGAAGATAGGCGGCGCGCCCGCCAATTTCGCCTATCACGTGTCGCAGTTTGGCTTCGACAGCCGTGTGGTGAGCGCCGTGGGCTACGACTGGCTGGGCGACGAGATACTCGACATATTCGCCCAGAAGAGGCTGAAGAACCAGATAGAGCGGGTGGACTACCCCACCGGCACGGTGCAGGTGACGCTCGACACCGAGGGCGTGCCCTGCTACGAGATCAGGGAAGGCGTGGCGTGGGACAACATTCCCTTCACCGACGAGCTGCGCCGCCTGGCACTCTCCACCCGGGCCGTCTGCTTCGGCTCGCTGGCGCAACGCTCGGCGGTGAGCCGCTCCACCATCAACCGCTTTCTCGACACCATGCCCGACGGCGAGGGACAGCTCAAGGTCTTCGACATCAACCTCCGCCAGTCGTTCTACACCCGCGAGGTGCTCTGCGCCTCGTTCGAGCGGTGCGACGTGCTGAAGATCAACGACGAGGAGCTGGTCACCGTCAGCCGCATGTTCGGTTACCCGGGCATCGACTTGCAGGACAAGTGCTGGATCCTGCTGGCCAAGTACAACCTGAAGATGCTCATCCTCACCTGCGGCATCAACGGCAGTTACGTGTTCACCCCCGGCACCGTGTCTTTCCAGGAGACGCCGAGGGTGCAGGTAGCCGATACGGTAGGGGCGGGCGACTCGTTCACGGCGGCTTTCTGCGCCTCCATCCTGAGCGGCGCCTCCGTGCGGGAGGCGCACAAGCTCGCCGTGGAGGTGTCGGCTTACGTCTGCACGCGGAGCGGGGCGATGCCCGAGCTACCCGATTCGCTGCGTACACGGGTGTGACCGGACGAAAAAATCCCTATCTTTGTTGCCAAATTAATCTCTAATGACATGAGACGAAACAGTTGGTTACAGATAGGCATCCTGTCGCTGTGCTGCTCCTGCCTGGCGGCCTGCCGGGGGGAGCGCCCCCGCTTCCGCGTCGGCGTGGCGCAGTGCAGCGACGACTCTTGGCGGCATAAGATGAACGAGGAGATACTCCGCGAGGCGATGTTCTACGACGGAGTCTCCGTCGAGATCCGCTCGGCGAACGACGACAACCGGAAGCAGGAGGAAGACGTGCGCCACTTCATGAACGAGGGGGTCGACCTGCTCATCATCTCGGCCAACGAGGCCGCGCCGATGACGCCTGTCGTGGAGGAGGCTTACGCCCAAGGCATACCCGTGATCATGGTGGACCGCAAGATACTCTCCGACAAATATACCGCTTACGTCGGCGCCGACAACTACGCCATCGGGCGGGCCGTGGGCAACTACATCGCCGCCCGGCTCGACGGCGCGGGAAACGTGGTGGAGCTGGCGGGCCTGAGCGGCTCCACACCCGCCATGGAGCGCCGACAGGGCTTCCGCGACGCGTTGGCCGGATTTCCCGACATCCATCTGATTGATGAGGCCGACGCCGACTGGGAGCGGGAGCCGGCCGAACGCGAGATGGCGGGGATGCTCCGCCGCCATCCGCGGATCGACGCCGTATACGGGCACAACGACCGCATCGCGTACGGCGCCTGGCTCGCCGCCAGGAACGCGGGGAGGGAGAAAGAGATGATGTTCGTGGGCATCGACGCCCTGCCCGGCAAAGGCAACGGACTGGAGATGGTGCTCGACAGCGTGCTGACAGCCACCTTCATCTACCCCACGAATGGCGACAAGGTGATGCGGCTCGGCATGGACATCCTCACGGGGAAACCCTATCCGAGGGAGACCGTGATGAACACCGCCGTAGTGGACCGCGACAACGCCCGGGTGATGCAGCTCCAGACCACGCATATCGACGAATTGGACAGCAAGATAGAGACCCTGAACGGGCGCATCAGCGGATACCTCTCGCACGTGGCCACCCAGCGCGTGGTGCTGTACGGAGGCTTGGTCATCCTGCTGCTGGTCGTGGGCCTGCTGGGTGTCGTCTACCTCTCCCTGCGCTCCAAGAATCGCCTGAACAAGGAACTCTCCGCACAGAAAAGGCAACTGGAGGAGCAACGCGACCAGTTGATCGAACTGTCCCACCAATTGGAAGAGGCCACGCACGCCAAGCTGGTCTTCTTCACCAACATCTCGCACGATTTCCGCACGCCACTCACCCTCGTGGCCGACCCCGTGGAGCAACTCCTCGACGACACGACGCTGACCGACCAGCAGCGGGGACAACTCACCCTCGTCCAGCGAAACGTGCGGATACTGCTCCGCTTAGTCAACCAGATCCTCGACTTTCGCAAGTACGAGAATGGGAAGATGGAATTCACGCCCACCCCGATCGACATCGCCGCCTCGTTTACCGCCTGGAACGAGGCTTTCCTGCTGTCGGCACGCAAGAAACATATCCATTTCTCGTTCGAGGCGGCACCTGAGGCCGACTACCGCACCATGGCCGACGCCGAGAAGATGGAACGCGTCTACTTCAACCTCCTCTCCAACGCCCTCAAGTTCACGCCCGAGAACGGGAAGATCGCCGTGCGCCTCTCCGCCACGGAGAGGGAGGGCGAACCGTGGATACACTTCACCGTGGCCAACTCCGGCTCGCTGATCTCGGCCGAGCATATCCGGCACATCTTCGACCGCTTCTACAAGATCGATACCCACCACACCGGATCCGGCATCGGGCTGGCCTTGGTGAAGGCCTTCGTGGAGATGCACGGGGGAACCATCGCGGTAGAGAGCGACGAGAAACGGGGAACGGTATTCAGTGTAGGACTGCCGCGCCGACCGGAAACGGCGACAATCTCCGCCGACGCTCCTCTCCCGGGGGAAACTCCCGAAAAGGCGACAGCCGACAACACGCCCCTCCCGGTGGAGGAATCCGAACCGGAAGAACGCTACGACGCCACGAAACTCTGCCTGCTCGTGGTGGACGACAATGCCGATATCCGCTCGTACATCCGCGGCTTGATGCAATCGGACTATACGGTGCTCGAGGCGGCGGATGGGCAAGAAGGCCTTCGCAAGGCAATGACCTACGTACCCGACGTGATTGTCTCGGACGTCATGATGCCCGGCATGGACGGCATAGAGTGCTGCCGACGGCTGAAGAGCGAGTTGCAGACCTGCCATATCCCCGTCATCTTGCTCACGGCCTGCGCCCTGGAGGAACAGCGCATCCAGGGGTACGACGGCGGGGCCGACTCCTACATCGCCAAGCCGTTCAACGCCCGGCTGCTGCTGGCCAGGGTGCGCAACCTCATCGACTCGAGCCGGCGGATGAAGCAACTCTTTGGCGACACCCATACGCCCGTACGGGAGAACGTATGCGACATGGACAAGGCATTCGTCGAGAAGTTCAAGGCGCTGATAGAGGCGAAGATGGGCGACTCAGCCCTAAACGTGGAAGACCTGGGACGGGAGATGGGATTAAGCCGCGTACAGCTCTACCGCAAGCTGAAGTCGCTCACCAACTACTCCCCCAACGAATTGCTGCGCATAGCCCGCCTGCGACGGGCGGCCTCGCTGCTCGCCTCGTCCGACCTCTCCGTAGCCGAGATCGGTTACGAAGTGGGATTCACCTCGCCCTCTTACTTTGCCAAATGCTACAAGGAACAGTATGGCGAGAACCCGACGGACTTGCTGAAACGGAAAAGGGGAAATCCTTAGCGACGGAACTCGCGAGGCTTCGCGGTATACCCCTACCCGATCAGCCACTCGCCCAGCGTGCGGGTCTCCTTGCTGAAGGCGGCACCGATCTTCACCAACCGCTTGCCGCTGGCGTTATAGGGGATGAGGTATCCTTTCTCGTCGATCTGCCGCAGCGCGTCGGCGGCCGTGCCGTAGCCGATCATCTTGAACTCGAAGACGTAGACCGTGCCGGCGATCTCCACCACGAGGTCGGCGCGTCCCTTGGCCGTCTGACGCTCCATGCGCGAGCATTCGCCGATGAGGGTGAAAAGCATGTAGAGCGCCGTCTGGTAGTAGTTCTCCGACTTCTCCTCCTGGCCGTAGGGGATGTCGGCGAGGAAGGCTTGCAGCCGGGTCATGAAAGCGTCAACCTCACCGCGGTAGAGGTCTTGCAGGAAGAGTTTCGATTCGAATTGCTGGTCGTTGCCCTGGGGAAGATAGAGCGGGAGCAGGGCTTTCAGGAAAGCGACGCGGACCTCCTCGTTGGGGAATCCCAGCGTGTACAGGCCGATGGCCGGGTTGTAGTCCCTGATGGTGAGGTATCCGCTCTGGTACATGAAGGGGATGAGGTTGTCGTCGCCCGCGCGGTAGTCGGTAAAAGCGTCTTGCGAGGCGGAGATGTCGTTTTCCAGGCTGGGGACCTTCACGCCTTTCGCCTTTATGAGCTTCACCAGGAACGTGGGGGTGCCGGTATGGGACCAGTAGTAGGCATACTTGAGATCCGCAAACGTGTTCAGCACGCTGAAGGGATTGTAAACGCCTTCGGTATTCTCCAGGAAGTGGTAACCGTCGTACATCCGTCGCATCTTCGCCAACGTATCCTCATAAGTCGTCCGTTCCATCTCGGCCAAGGCGTGTAGCTCGGGCTGGAAATTGGCCACAAGCTCCGTCTCCGTGATGCCGCAGATACCCATATATTGTCTACTCATACTGATATCCCTCGGTTGGTTCATCCCGCTGAACACGCCGGCCTGGCCGAACTTCGTCACCCCCGTGAAGAAGAGGAAACGGAGGTAGGGGTCGGCGCTCTTCAGCACGCTGTAGAAAGCTTGGAGCTGGGGACGTATCAATGCATGCAGCTCGGGATTGTCCATCGTGTCGAGCAAGGGCTTGTCGTATTCGTCGATGAGTACCACCACGCGCTTTCCCCCTTGTTGACAGGCCCTTTCGATAAGCCCGTTCAAACGGTTGGCGGGAGTGTCTTCGCTCTCGTCTTTTCCCCACCGCCCCTCCAGTGCTTTCAGGTTGGCGTTCAGCGCGGACATGAACGTATCCAAGCTGGTGTAGATCCCCCTGTTCATGTCAAGGTGGAACACGGGATATTCTTCCCATTCCGTCTCCAGCCTCTCGATGGCCAGTCCCCCGAACAGCTCCCGCTTGCCGAGGAAGTAGGCTTTCATGGTGGAGAGCAGCAGGCTCTTCCCGAACCGTCGGGGGCGGCCGAGGAAATAGGGGGAGCTTGTCCGCGCCAGTTGGTAGATGTACTCCGTCTTGTCCACGTACACGCATCCATCCTTGCGGAGCTTCTCGAAGTC
>JAISIZ010000056.1 GCA_031261785.1 Mediterranea sp. (in: CFB group bacteria) | reverse complement strand
TCGGTGCTGATGTTCCAGCCGATGTTGAAGCCGCTGCTGAGGTCGTCGAGCGTGACGGGGCTGACGCCGATCATGAAGATACGGTCGAACATGCCCTTGTATTTCTTGAACGCCTCGCGGTAGAAGCCGCTGGCGTGGGTGATGGCGTGGTAGATCCCCTCTCCCTGCTCATTGAGTACCACGTTGGTGAAGTTGTCGTACTCGTCAATAATGAGGTAGAGCGGATACCCTTTCCGCCGGGCCGCCGCGTCGAGGATATCCAGTTTGGAACTCCCCCCTTTCGCCGCGCTGAACCGCTCGACGATCTCATCGTCGTAATATGCGCGGTAAAGGTCCATGAAATCATCCAATCGTACGGAGCAGTAAGCGTCGAACCCTTCGGCCAAGCCATCTATATCTCCCCCGATCTTGGAGAAGTCGAGGTGCAGCACTTGGTACGTACCTTGCCTGTGCGTGGGGCGCTTGCCGATCCAGAGGTCGCCGAATAGCTTCTCGAAATTCTCCTTTTGCGCGATGTCGTAGTACGACCGCAGCATGCTGAGTAACAAGCTCTTCCCGAAACGGCGGGGACGGATGAAGATGAGGTAGTTGGCCTGTTTTTCCAATTCGGGGATATACATGGTCTTGTCCACGTAGTAGCGATTCTGCGTGACGATGTCCTCGAAGTTCGACATCCCGTAGGGTATTTCTTTCACTGCTTCCATAACTTCTCGTCTTTAAAGGGTGATGTTGGCGGCGTGCCGTGGGCAAAGATACGCCTTTTGGACGAAATAAGCCCAAATCGGTCCTTAGAAAATCACTTGAATTCATGGGGCAGGGAGAAGTATCCCAGCGTCTTCCATATTCCGAAAAATACCGGGCGCCGGGAATCTCCCGTGTTTAGTCAGAATCGCGAATCTACCTTTGGGCATGAAGCCCATGTCGCCGCGGAAGGGTAAGTCAACCCGGATCGTGACCGGAGAGGCTATCCGTACTCACGGGGACAGAAGCTCCGTCCTCACGGGGAGAGGTCGATGCTCCTGTCGGGGAGAGATAGGGGCTTCTCACAGGGAGAGATAGGGGGCTTCTCACAGGGAGAGGTGCTGGCTTCTATCGAGGAGAGGACGAATCGGCGCACGCGGATTTTATGAAGGGGAAAACGCCGTATCCAGTGTGCCCCTTTCAGTCCTCCCGCGCCAGCAGGCTCTCCAGCTCCTTGGCGTTGAGGCGCAGGTGGAACTGCCCGTTGTAGGCCACGGAGATGGCGCCCGTCTCTTCGGAGACGATGATGGCGTAGGCGTCGCTCTGCTGCGATATACCCATGGCGGCGCGATGGCGCAAGCCCAGTTCCTTGGGGATGTTGAGGTCGTGCGACACAGGAAGGATGCATCCGGCGGCCTTGATGCGGTTCTTGCTAATCACCATGGCCCCGTCGTGCAGGGGGCTGTTCTTGAAAAAGATGTTCTCGATGAGACGCTGGTTGATCGCGGCGTCGATCGCGTCGCCCGTGCGCACGATCTCGTCCAACGGGATATTGTGCTCGATGACGATCAACGCCCCCACCTTCTGCTTGGCCATGTTGAGGCAAGCCATCACCACCGGCATGATGTCGGCATGGCGGAGGTTCTCTTTCTTCGATCCCCGGAAGAAGTGAGCCAGCGCGCTGATGCGCCGTTGCGAGCCGAGCGTAAGCAGGAAACGACGAATCTCGTCCTGGAAGATGACGATGAGCGCGATGACACCCACGTTCATCAGCGTGTCGAAGATGGATCCCAGCAGCCGCATCTCCAGCACGTGCGTCACCAGTAGCCAAATGAGGATAAACACCAGGATGCCGGTGAACACCTTGATGGATCCGGAGGCTTTCATCAGCCTGTACGTGTAGTACAGCAGGAGCGCCACCAGCAGAATATCGATAAAGTCCTTTACGCTAAATTCGAAAAACATGTTCGTAGAAGGGGGGGATTACGGGTTATGCGATTCTTTCAGTTTCTCTATCACGCGCACGGTCTCCACGGCTTGGCGCACGTCGTGCGCCCGCAGTATGTTGGCGCCCTTCATCAGCGCCACGGCGTGTAGGGCGGTGGTACCGTTGAGCGCGTCGTCCGGCGCACCTCCCAGCAGGTGGTATATCATCGACTTGCGCGACACGCCCACCAGCAGGGGCAGCCCGAAGACGGCGAACTCCTCGAGGTTGGCCATAAGCTCGTAGTTGTGCTCCAGCGTCTTGCCGAAGCCGAAGCCTGGATCGAGTATCAGGTCTTTGGCTCCCAGCTCGCGCAGCTGGCTCGTCTTCTTGGCGAAGTAGAGGAAGACTTCGCGCGTCGGGTTGTCGTAGCGAGGCGCCCGCTGCATGTCTTGCGGCGTGCCCTGGATGTGCGTCATGACGTAAGGCACTCCCAGCCGGGCTACGGTGGCGAACATTCGCTCGTCCAGCTCGCCGGCGGCGATGTCGTTCACCATCGCCACGCCGTACTCCTCCACGCACCTCTGGGCCACGTCGGCCCTGAAGGTGTCTACGGAAACGATGGCGTCGGGACATTCGCGGTTCACGATCTCCAGCCCCACGCGTAGTCGGCCCATCTCCTCCTCGGGGGTGATGTGCCCGGCGTTGGGGCGGGACGAGTATGCGCCGATGTCGATGATGTCGGCTCCTTCGTCGAGAATCTGCCGTGCCCGCACGGCAATCTCGCCCTCCGTCTCCATCCGGCTGGCGGCGTAGAACGAATCGGGGGTGACGTTGAGTATGCCCATCACCCGCGGCTTGGCGAGGTCGAGCAACCCTCCTTTTACGTTGATATACATCGTTGATGCCATTCTTTGGTCTTTCTCTGTTCGGATTACGTGCGCAAAGGTAGCCCTTTCCCAGGATTCAATCACCTTTTTTCTCCTTATTTCTATTGCCCATAGCCGTTTAATGACTACTTTTGCGGGCATTAAACCAAAGGTGGAAACCCCGAAAACGTTTTAAGATGGATACATTAGCAAACAGAGAATCTGCCGGTTCCGTTGACTTCAATGAGACCTGGAGAGCCGTACGATCGGCCAGCAAGCGACTTTCGGAGCTTGACGACGCTTACATCAGCAGCGTGCTGAGGACCGTAGCCCGATTCATCAAGGCACAAGCTCCCTACATCCTCTATGAGAACGAGCGAGACTTGGAGCGAATGGACGCCTCCGATCCCAAATACGACCGGCTGAAGCTCACCGAGGAGCGGCTGGATGAGATCGCCGCCAGCGTCCTCAACGTCTCCGGCCGACCTTCGCCGCTGGAGCGGACGCTCAAGGAGACGACGCATGCCAACGGCATGAAACTGCGCAAGGTCAGCGTACCCTTCGGCGTGATAGGCGTCATCTATGAGGCGAGACCCAACGTGAGTATCGACGTCTTCTCGCTCTGTTTTAAGAGCGGCAACGCGTGCGTGCTGAAAGGCGGGCACGAAGCCGAGCACTCCAACCAGGCCATTGTCAGCGTGATACGCGCCGCGCTTACCGACCGCGGCCTCGACCCCAACATGGTGAAGTTGCTGCCCGCCAACCGCGAGGCCACCGCGGCCCTGCTGGGCGCCATGGGAAAGGTCGACCTCATCGTCCCCCGAGGCAGCTCCGCCCTGATCAACTACGTGCGCGACAACGCCCGGGTGCCCGTCATCGAGACCGGAGCCGGCATCTGCCACACCTATTTCGACGAGAAAGGCGACGTACGCAAGGGCGCCAACATCATCTTCAACGCCAAGACCCGGCGGGTGAGCGTGTGCAACGCGCTCGACTGCCTCATCATTCACCACAACCGCATCTACGACCTGCCCGCCCTCTGCTCACGCCTGAGCGAGAAGAACGTCGTCGTCTACGCCGATCCGGAAGCCTACAAGAAGTTGAGCGGAAGGTACCCCGAAGAGCTGCTGCTGCCCGCCACCGAGGAGAGTTTCGGCACGGAGTTTCTCGACTACAAGATGGCCGTCAAGACCGTGAAATCGTTCGACGACGCCCTGGAGCATATCCACACCTACGGCTCGAAACACAGCGAGTGCATCGTGACGGAAGACCGGAGACATGCCGACGAGTTCACCCGGAAGGTCGACGCCGCCTGTGTCTACACCAACGTCTCCACCGCGTTCACCGACGGGGCGCAGTTCGGCCTCGGCGCCGAGATAGGCATCAGTACGCAAAAGCTACATGCCCGCGGCCCCATGGGATTGGAGGAACTCACCACCTACAAATGGATCATCGAGGGAGATGGGCAGACGCGCGGCTAACACCCGCACGCCCTCCATCGCGCCCGCATATCATATATACCCCCTAAGGAGATAACATTCAAGCAATAATAAGGAACAACATGAAGAAATTTACTTGCGTACAAGACATCGGCGACCTGCGCGCCGCGCTCGCCGAAGCGTCCGAGGTGAAAAAAGACCGTTTCAAATACGTGGAGCTGGGACGTAACAAGACCTTGATGATGGTCTTCTTCAACTCCAGCCTGCGCACCCGCCTAAGCACGCAGAAGGCGGCCACGAACCTGGGCATGAACGTCATCGTGCTCGACATCAACCAAGGTGCCTGGAAGCTGGAAACCGAACGGGGCGTGGTGATGGACGGCGACAAGTCGGAACACATCCTCGAGGCCATACCCGTGATGGGCTGCTACTGCGACATCATCGGCGTGCGCTCCTTCGCCCGCTTCGAGAACCGCGAGTTCGACTATCAAGAAACCATCCTCAACCAGTTTATCGAGCATTCGGGCCGTCCCGTCTTCTCCATGGAAGCCGCCACGCGCCATCCCTTGCAGAGCTTCGCCGACCTCATCACCATCGAGGAATACAAACGTACGGCCCGCCCTAAGGTGGTCATGACCTGGGCGCCACATCCCCGCCCGCTACCGCAGGCCGTGCCCAACTCGTTCGCCGAGTGGATGAACGCCACAGACTACGATTTCGTCATCACCCACCCCGAGGGATACGAACTGGATCCCTCCTTCGTGGCCGGTGCCCGGGTAGAGTACGACCAGATGAAAGCCTTCGAGGGCGCCGACTTCGTCTACGCCAAGAGCTGGGCCGCCTATACGGGCGAGAACTACGGCCGCGTGCTGAGCCGCGACCGCGACTGGACGGTGAGCGACCGCCAGATGGGCGTCACCAACAAGGCCTACTTCATGCACTGCCTGCCCGTGCGCCGCAACATGATCGTCACCGACGAGGTCATCGAAAGCCCCCAATCCATCGTCATCCCCGAAGCCGCCAATCGCGAAATCTCCGCCACCGTGGTGCTGAAGAAGCTACTTGAAGGGTTGGGGTAAGGTTACGCCTTGATGTCGCCCACCTTGATAAGGTATTCGGCGATCTGTACGGCGTTGAGGGCCGCGCCTTTCTTGATCTGGTCGCCCACGATCCAGAATGTCAGGCCGTTGGGATTGGTGAGGTCCTCGCGGATGCGCCCCACATAGACAGGATCCTTGCCGGCCACGAAGAGGGGCATGGGGTAATCTTTCGCGGCGGGATCGTCCTCAAGCACCAAGCCCTCGCCTTTGGCGAACGCCTCACGGGCCTCTTCGACCGTGACGGGACGTTCGGTCTCTACCCAGACGCTTTCGGAGTGCGCGCGGAGCGCGGGCACACGTACGCATGTGGCGCTCACCTTTACGTCGGAGTGCATGATCTTGCGTGTCTCGTTGTACATCTTCATCTCCTCCTTGGTGTAGCCGTTGTCGGTGAACACGTCGATCTGCGGGATGAGGTTGAAAGCCAGCTGGTAGAAGAACTTCTCGACGGTGACCGCCTCACCGGCCAGCACTTGGCGGTACTGCTCGTACAGCTCGTCCATGGCCGCCGCCCCGGCGCCGCTCGCCGCCTGGTAGGTCGACACGTGCACGGTGCGTATGTGCGACAAGCCTTCGATGGCCTTCAAGGCCACGACCATCTGTATGGTGGTGCAGTTGGGATTGGCGATGATGCCGCGGGGACGCTCCAGGGCGTCGGCGGGATTTACCTCGGGTACCACCAGCGGCACGTCGTCCTCCATGCGGAAGGCGCTGGAGTTGTCGATCATCACCGCGCCATACTTGGTGATGGTGTCGGCAAACTCTTTCGACGTCCCCGCCCCGGCCGAGGCAAAGGCGATGTCCACGCCACGGAAGTCATCGTTGTGTTGCAGGAGTTTCACCTCGATCTGTTTACCGCGGAAGGTGTACGTGGTTCCGGCGCTTCGTGTCGAACCGAACAGCACCAACTCATCCATCGGGAAATTCCTCTCGTCGAGCACACGCAGGAACTCTTGTCCCACGGCTCCGCTTACGCCAACAATAGCTACTTTCATCTTTACTGCTTTAATTATGCGAATACTATTAATATGATAGGTCTCACGCCCTTTCCCTGACGGATGGGCGGTTACGGCCGCGAAATTAGGATATTCCGCGGGATATTCCGAGATTTTGGGCGAGAATAATTAGTCGTGAGCCGCGGAAGATGAAAGAGCCAAGCGGAAGCCCACTTTCTTATAAGCCCCTGCAATACCGCCATGGACTATATCTACACCACAAAACTTCTCAGGGTAATCATAACGTCCACCCATTTCACGATAGTTTGAACTATAAGGGAGGATGGAGACAAATTCTCCCACATTGCCTGTCATGTCATAAAGACCCAGCGCATTGGGGCTTTTCTTTCCTACGGGATGGGTTGTGTCACCACTATTTCCCTCATACCATCCTACGTCATCTATCTTATCGCTTCCGCTGTACTTATATCTTCTATTCACATATCTTTCTCGGGCAGCGAAACGCCATTCATGATAAGTAGGCAACCGGTATTGCATGTCCGTGAATTCATTCAGTTCCCGAATATATTCTTGAATATCCTTCATGCTGACCTGTTCCACAGGGTAGTCGTCACCTTTCTTAAAATAGGAAGGATTGCTGTTCATGATGGATTCCCATTCCCCTTGGGTCACTTCAAATTTCCCTATATAGAAATCCTCTACATGAATCGTCGTATCGCTATACACTATATCACCTCCCTGCACACGTACCATTTGCGGGACACGTATTTCCTGTGCTACCGTCCGCAATCCGCTGCGGTCGAAGACTACACGTGCCTCCTCTTTCGATAACGGGAACTTTGGCCGAGGTCCGGTGGGACCTGTCGACTTGGACTCAGTAGTGGTTGCGGGCTTGGATTCGACAGTAGTTGCAGGTTTGGATTCGGCGGCAACTGCTGGCTTGGATTCGACAGTAGTTGTAGGCTTGGATTCGACAGTAGGCACGGACTTCGGTTCGACGACTGGAGCGACGACGGTTCGTTCCGCTAAGGAATCCATTGTCAGCGTGTCCGCGCCGATAGGGGCAACTGGCTGCTGCGCAGGATCGGTTTGTACGGAGAATATCAAATCCGCAATCTTGTCCACGAAAGGTATGATGACGAAAAAAAACACGACCACGAACAGCAGCGCGAATAAGTGGTTACGCCATTCGCTCAGTTTCGAAAAGAAGCCGCGTCTCTTCTTCACTACCGGCGGCTTTGGTTGCGCGGGACGTTCCGGTTTCTTCGGTTCCTCCTTAGGAACAATCGGCGTAAGTGCCTTCGCCACGTCCTTCTTTTCGTGCGGCTCCGCCTCATCCTTGGGAAAAGATATTATTTCTTCCTCCACTTCCTCCATACGCGGTTCCGCTGGTATCTCATCAGGCAGTGGCGACTGCGGGTCGTCCAAATCATGATGAATCGAATACATCTGTTCCAAATCCTCTTTCTCGATAGACGGTTCCGGCGGCATGCCACCAGGCAGCAGCGACATGAAGTCGTAGATGGTCTGCGGGCGTTCCTCCTTAGCGAGCCGCATCGCCTCGCGGATGGCTGTGGCAATGTCCTCGCTCACGTTAGAGGGTATGGAGAGCTTTGCTATGCCATCCTCCCTATCGGGAGCGGACGGAGGGTTCTTGCCGGTCAGCAGGAAGTAGAGCGTGGCACCCAGCGA
>JAISIZ010000012.1 GCA_031261785.1 Mediterranea sp. (in: CFB group bacteria) | reverse complement strand
AATAGGAACGAAAAACGATAGGATGGGCATTTTCACCGCTTTATACGCGGCAGCGCGTTGCCGATAGCCTCTCTCGCGAATGGCATGAAGAACGCGCGAGGAGAATAGTCCTTCGATCCCCATGCGGGAGCACATATTGGAGTGACTTTGGGGTTGATTCGCCCACGGATTTCTGCGCATGACCCGTTTTCCGCACCCCATCGGGGGGACAGCTTAATAGCCCGGCAGCTCGCTGCCGGGTATAATCGATCGCTTTCCGTGCGCCTGGAGTAGGTTGCGCACGCCCCAATCTTGGTGTATTGTAGGGCGATGTTTATGACGTGCGCAACCTACTCCAGGCGCATGGTGTACGGCACACAACCCGGCTGCGAGCTGCCGGGTTATGAAGCTGACACCCCGCTGGGGTGATGACTTACCCGAAAGGGATGAGCGGAAATAGTGATTAACGGTTAGTGATCAGTACGATATACTCTCTTTGCCATGATCCAAGTCGACAAATTTCAATCGTGGATTTGCGAGAAGGGAGAAGTCCGAGCTTTTGTAATCAGTTTTCGGGAATGGAGAAAAAAGCCCGAGCTTTTGTAATCAGATTTCGGGAATGGAGAAAAAAGCCCGAGCTTTTGTAATCAGATTTCGGGAATGGAGAAAAAAGCCCGGGCTTTTGTAATCAGATTTCGAGAATGGAGAAAAAAGCCCGAGCTTTTGTAATCAGATTTCGAGAATGGAGAAAAAAGCCCGGGCTTCTTGCCCGCCGAGGGAGTGGATGAAATGGCGCACCCCCCCGCGGCCGACACGCTGACCTCGGTCACCACCTGTCCGTCGAAGAGGTTGATGACGCGGCTGGCGTATCCGGCATCGTGCTGCGAGTGGGTCACCATCACGATGGTGGCACCCTCCTTGTTCAGTTCGCTGAGCAGCTCCATCACCTCCTTGCCGTTCTTGGAGTCGAGGTTTCCCGTCGGTTCGTCGGCCAGTATCAGTTTGGGACTGGCTACCACCGCGCGCGCGATGGCCACGCGTTGCTGCTGTCCGCCCGAGAGTTGTTGGGGGAAGTGCTTGGCGCGGTGGGTGATGCCCATGCGCTCCATGGCGGCTTCCACCCGTCGCTTGCGCTCGGTGGCCGAAATCTTCATGTAGAGCAGTGGCAGCTCGATGTTCTCGTGGACGTTCAGCTCGTCGATGAGGTTGAAGCTCTGGAACACGAAGCCGATGACACCTTTGCGCAGGTCGGTGCGCCGCGTCTCGGTGAATTTCGACACTTCCGTATCGTTAAGGAAATACTCGCCCGCCGTGGGGTTGTCGAGCAGGCCCAGGATATTCAGCAACGTCGATTTGCCACAGCCCGACGGTCCCATGATGGCCACGAATTCGCCTTCGCGCACGTCGATGCTCACGTCGTTCAGCGCATAGGTTTCCACCTCTTCCGTGCGGAAGACTTTTTGTAAATGGTTAGTTCTAATCATAATCAATACCGTTATCGTTTCTTTAATAATTAATGTTCTGTTCATTCTGTCTTTAGCGTCTCCGCGGGATTGCTCCGCGCCGCCTGCCACACCCTCCAGCCGATGCAGAGCGCGATGAGCAGCGCCGCGCCGAGGAAGATGCCGGCAAAGTACCAAGGACTTATCCCGACCTGCTGCGTATAGCTTTGCAACCAACGCTTCATCAGCACGTAGCCCGGCGGGAAAGCCGCGATGGCGGCTATGGCGAGCAGCAGCAGATGCTCGCGGGCGAAGAGGGCGAGGATGTCGCCCACCCGCGCGCCGTTCACCTTGCGGATGGCGATCTCCTTGCGACGTTGCTCGCAGCCGAGGCTGACAAACGAGAAGATGCCGAAGGCGGCGGTGAGCACGCAGGCCAGGGCGGCGAAGCCCAGCAGCTTCAGCAGGAGCCGCTCGGCAAGCAGCAGCCTGTCGTAGCTTTCGCTCACGTTGATGAGCGAGTACTTCATCGCGGGGTATTTCTTGGCGAAGAGGCTGTCGATGTCGCCCTTAGCCTCCTTCCACATCCCGTCGGCAACCCGTAGCTGGATGACGGGGTAGGAACTGTTAAAAGAGGCATGATACGGGTTGCCCGTGCGCAGGATATAAGGTTGGGTAGGTTGTGTGGGCGGAGTGTCGTGGAAATCCTTCACCAAGCCGACGACGATAACCGGTACCGCCTCCTTGCCTTCCAGGTAAATGGTCTTTCCCACGGGGTCGCTCATCCCCAATGCCCGTGCCAGCGTCTCGTTGACGACCACCTTGTCCGTTTCGTCGCCGTCCGGGACACGTCCTCTCAGCATCCGCAGTTTGTAGAGTGGGATCAGTTTTTCGCAATTCCATAGAAAATAGGTTGTGACGGAATCCTGCTCCATTCGCTTCCCCTCCCAATCGGTGAGGCGCTCTGCGATACTTGCGCTTTTCGGATAGAGCGAACTCTGGCTGACCAACAGGCTCTCTATCCGCGGCATCCGTTCCAAGTCGGCCCGTATGTCCGCACCTCCCTCTACGCCGGGGTACAGTATGCCCGTATTCTGCCGTTCCCATCCCAAGTCGCCCTTCGTCAGGAAGTGGAGTTGCTTCATGACCATGCCCACGCCGAACGCGAAGAGCAAGCCGATGAACAGCTGGAACGTGATGGCTGCCTTGCGAAACAAATGTTTGTCATTCCGGTGTTCGCCCGAAGCCTTCCTGAAGAGGAACGGCAGCAACGCCAGGATGGAGAGGAGAAGAATGAGGAGGAAGTACCCGAACGTCTCGACATAGATCGCTCCCTGCACGTTCGAGAGCTTTTTGAACCAAGGCAATGCCAGCTCCATCAGGCTTCCTCCCAGCACGCCCGAGAAGAGGATGAGCAAGGCGTACTCCCATACAAACAGTTTCAGTACGCTCCAGCGCGACGAGCCGCACACGAGCCGCAGCCCTATCTCTCGCCGCCGCATACGCACACGGACGATGAACAGCGACAAGTAATTGGCCAGCGCGCAGAGTACCACCAACGCCCCGATAGCCGAGAAGAGGACTAAGTATTGGAACGAGAGGGGTTTGTTGTCGCAGATGTCCGAATAGCGGTATTGGTTGAGCGGTATCAAATGAAAATCGTTATAGCGTTCGTACTTTGCGTCGCTCTTGTTCACGCTCTCCTTCACCTTCCGTTCGAAAGCCGCCGCGTCCACTCCCTCGCGCAAACGGACGATGATCTTGTAGTTGTAGTTGTTCCACTTTAGGTAATCGGCCCTCAAGTCGCAATCGCCCATGAAGCCGAACGAGAGGTTGCTGTGAGGGAGTTCGGACACTAAGGCGCGAACCGTTCGTTTCTCTTTTCTGCCACCTACGGCAACCTCACGTCCCAGTACGTCCGTGGTTCCGAAAATCCGGAGTGCCGACGCCTCGGTGAGCGCCACGTACTCGTTCTGATAAAGGAAATCCGGGTTGCCGGCCAATATCCTGATGTGGAACATCCGCATGAAGCAGGAATCCGCACGTATCTTATATAGCTCCGCGGGGGCGAATCCCTCTGCTTTCACCTTTGTCGCTACCCAACTGCGGCTACAGGCGCAGGTGGCCTCCACTTCAGGGAAATCGTTGGTAAGGGAGGTGGAGAGCCAGTAAGGCATGATGGTGTTGAAGGACTTCCCGAATGAGCCGGACGTATAGACCATATACATCCGGTCGGATTCCTCGAAACTGTCGTCGTACGTCATCTCGTAACGCAGCCATAGCGTCGACAGCGCGAAGGCGACGAATCCTACCGCCAAACCCACCGCGGATACGGCGTTTTGCGTGCGGTACTTCCACAGGTTGCGGAAGGCGAGTTTGAGGTAATGTTGTATCATATCTATCTTGACTCTTTATGCTATTCTTCATTCTTTATTTACTCCGCCTTCACCATCCCCGCGGGATTGCTCCGTGCCTTACGGCTCACTTGCGTGACTACGGTGAGCACGACGATGAGCAAGGCGGCCATGCCTGCCGCCGCGAACAGCCACCAACTGATGGGCGTGCGGTAGGCGAAGTCCATGAGGTAGCGGTCCATCAGCAGCCACGCCACGGGGCAGGCCACCACGTAGGCGATGCCCACCCACCGCAGGTATTCCAGGCAGAACATGCGTACGATGTGGCTGGCGTGGGCGCCGTTGACCTTACGGATAGCGATCTCCTTGGTGCGCTGCTCGGTGGAGAGCGACACCAATCCCAGTACGCCCATGATGGCGATGACGATGGCCAGGACGGTGAAGAAGAGCAACATGCCGCTCTGCCGGCTTTCGCGTTCGTAATTCTTGTTGAGCATGTCGGTGAAGAACTGGTACTTGAACTCCTTCACGAAAAGGTTGGCCGACATCGACTCGAAGGTCTGCTGGATGAACTTCAACGTCTCCGCCCGCCGCTCGGGGGCGATCTTGATGTGCATCTCCATGATGGTCTCGGGGTTGTAGACGATGAAGGCGGGCTTGACGCGCTCGTGGAGCGACTGGAAGTTGAAGTCGTTCACCACGCCCACTACGCGGTAGTGTACGTGATACGTATCGCCCAGCTGGGCGCCGATGGGGTCGGCCACCTTCATGGCTTTCCACGCCGTCTCGTTGATGATGACGGGGTGTTCGAACTCCTCCCAGTACTTCTTGAAGGTGGCGTTGAGCGTGTGTCCCCGTTGCAGCTTCAGGCCGTAGACCTTCAGGAAGTCGTCGTCGGCGTAGATGATGTTCATCCGCAGCGAGTCCGTGTGTCCGTCGAGTGTCCACTCCATCATCTCGCCGGCCGCCCACTCCGTGCCGCTGAGGTGATCGCTGATGGCCTCGCTCATCGACACGGCCTGTATGTCGGGGTTGCGCAGCAACTCCCGCTTGAAATCGTCCACGCCGTACCACAGGCTGGTGTAGATGGAGACGATGTTCTCCTTGTCCAATCCCAGATCCTTGTTCTTCATGTAGTGCAGCTGCTTGAGGACGATGCCCGTGAGCAGCATCAGCACGATGGCGATGACGAACTGCACGCATACCAGTCCCTTGATAAGGGCACCTTTGCGTCCCGTCTTCCGTCCGCCCTTGAAAGCTACGAGCGGATTGATGGAGGAGAGGTAGAACGCCGGGTAGCTACCCGCCAGGCAGCCCACGCCGACGATGCCGAACAGGACGTAGCCCAGCACGCTCCACGACAGGCTCAGCGTCAGCTCGGTATCCATCAGGCGGTTGAAGAGGGGTAGCGTAAGCTCCACCAGCGCCAGGGCGACGAGCAGGGCGATGAGCGCTTGCAGCACGCTCTCGGCCAGGAACTGCGCGATGAGCGTGCTCCGCTTGCCGCCGTTCACCTTGCGTGCGCCTATCTCCTTGTAGCGCAGCGAGGCCCTGGCCGTGGAGAGGGTGGTGAAGTTGAACGCCCCCATGAAGATGATCACGATGGCGAGCGTGACGAAGAGGTAAATGGTGGCCATGTTGCCGTGGCGCGCCATGTTGTTGTCCACGAAGTGGGTGTGCAGGTAGATGTCGCCCACGGGCTGGAAGCGTATCACCCGCTCGTTGTCGCCCAGCTTGGAGAGGGCGCGGCTCATGGCCTGGCGGTCGGCAGCCTTCATCTCGCCGGCCTTGCCCGCTCTCATCTTCACGTAGACCATGGTGTTCTTCCGGTAGCCGTTGCCTTGGGGACCGGTGTATCCCTTCATCGGGAGCAGGATGTCGAAGCCCAGATGGCTCTTGGGAGGAATCTTCACTACGGCAATCACTTCGTAGGTCTGGGATTGTCCATAGCCCGCTCTGGAGACCTTCTGCCCCACGGCCGGTATCTTCCCGAACAGCTTGCGCGCCATCGACTCGGCCAGCACCACCCCTTGGGGCGTGCTGCCGAACAGGCCGATGTTGCCTTCGACCGTGGGGAAGGGGAGGACGTTGAAGAAGTCGGCGGTGGCGTAACACTCCTTGCCGTTGACACTCCGGTTGGCCTCGGTCTCGAACGACGGCGTGCTCTCGAACCTGAAGGCCGCCGCTGCCTCTACCTGCGGAAACTCCGTGCGGAGCACGTTGGCCAAGGGAACGACGGTGAAGGCCGATTCCTCGATCTCGCCGCTCGGCTTTCGCACATTCTCCACTATCCGGTAGGTGCGGCCGGCGTCGGGGAAGCAGTCGTCGAACGTCAGTTCGTTCACCACCCAGAGGTAGATGAGGAAGGAGGCCGTCATGCCGAACACGAAGCCCAGCAGGTTGATGGCGGAGAAGAGCGCGCTCTTGCGCAGCTGCCTGACGCAGATGGTGAAATAATGCTTGATCATGGCAGTATGGGATTATCGTAAGCGAAGAAGACGTCCTTCGTTTTGTCGTACGCCAGGCAATAGTCCCTCCCTCTCTCACTCTTGCCGAGGTCGACGAAGAGATAGTTCTTCGTCTCCCTGACGCGGCTGATGAAGAATTTGTCGCTCTGGTCGCCCTTCATGCTCCCGGGAGTGGGGCGTTTCAGTGTTCCGAAGTCCAGCCGGTAAAGGCAGCAGATCACCGACTCGTCGGCCGCTCCGACGTTGTATTCTTTGGCGGTCTCGGGACTCATCAGCGTGTAGATGTGGTTGTCGTACGCCAGGAGGAGCCTGGTGCTTGTCGGCTTGCCATTGGCGTCGTAGAGGTAGAACGCTTTGGTGCGCTCCCCCGGGCGCGGTGAGCCGGTGCGGAGATTTGTGCTCTCGCCCATCGGGGTGAAGCGGCAGAGGGTGTCGCCCTTGGCGTCGTGCGTGTAGAAGGTGTTGGTGTAGGCTACCGTAAGCGCGTATCCTCCCGGGATGCCGGCGAAGCAGGCTCCCGCCAGCCAGTTGAGGTTCTTTCGTTCGACGGGCAGCTTGCTCTTCAGGCTGTCGGGTGTCCACACGGCGGGCGAGTCGAGCAGGCGTTGCAGGGGGAGGGTGGCCACGTAGAGCTTCGTGGTGCGGTAATCGTCGCTTTGCCAATAATAGCGGCAGCGGAGTTGGCCGAGCGGGAGGTCGTAGTAAACGTCCAACAACTTGCGGTTATCTTCGTTGCGGAACAGCTCCCGCACCACGGCCAGATTCTCGTCGAGCAGGTAAATTCCCCGGAAGGCGTTGGCGAGATAGCTTTTCGGCCCGATGGGTATGATGTTGCCGCTGCGTAGCGTGTCGGGCAGCAGGTCGGTGTTCAGCTCTTTCCACTCCGTGAGCATCGCTGGGGTGAGTGGCCGTTTGTCTTTCAGGGCCTTGGGCACGTTGAGTTCGATCGGTGGCGTGTCGAGCGTCTTCGCCTTGTACTTGATGCCCGGCTCGGGACGGTAGTCGTCGGCGAAGGCTTGCTCCTTGGCCGTTTCCCGCGCCATGAGGGCGTTGGCGACCAAGGCTTCGGCGGCCTCTTCCTTGCTCATGCCCGGGTTCTTGTGCCCGCAGGCTGCCAGTAGGATCAGGGCCGCGGCGATGGGGGTCAGTGTGGTTCTCATTCCATTCATGTTTTTCTATGTTCTTTTTAGTTGTTGATGATCAGTTCTTCGGCGTCGCCGAACGTGTCGTATCCGGTGACGATCACTTCGTCGCCGGCTTTCAGGCCGCTCACGATCTCGTACTGCTTGGGATTCTGCCGCCCGATGCTGATGGGCACGCGCGTGGCCTTGTCCTTGGTGGCGTTGAGCTTGTATATCCACTGCCCGCCGGTGGCCTGGTAGAAGTTTCCCCGCGGTATGACGATGGCCTGCTCGGGCTGCCCCAGCTCGATCTGCACGCGGAAGCTCTTGCCGATGCGCGCGTTCTCGGGCATGCCCTCGAGGAAGACGAGGTCGACGCTGAACATGCGCTCCTTGACTTCGGGCACGGCCTTGCTCACGCGGAGCGGGTAGCGGCGATCCTGGTACACGATGGTGGCGGGCAGGCCGATGGTGACGCGGTCGATGTAGTACTCGCTCAGGGAGGTGCTCACCTTGTAGTGGTCGAGCACTTTGATCTCGGCGATGGGGCTGCCCGCCGCCACTTGTTGGCCCGGGGTGACGCTCACGAAGCTGAGCTGTCCGTCGATGGGGGCGCGCACCACGAGGTCGGCCAGGCGGTCGAGCGAGCGTTCGTACTTCTTCCGCTCGCGGTTGCGCTCGGCCAGCAGGAGGTCGCGCCGGATGAGGGTCACGGCCGAGTCGCGTCGCAGTCCCTCCCGTTTCAGGCGGGCGTCCTGTACTTTATAGTTATATTCGTCCTCGGAGACTTCGAGCTGCGCCTTGCTCTTGATACCGAGCTTGTACTCTTCCTGGTCGAGCGCGAAGCTCTTGTGCAGGCGGGCTAGCTCGTAGTCGGTCTGCAAGGCTTGTTGTTGCAGGTTGAGGCTTTTCTGCTCCATCTCGATTTCCTTCTCCCGGTAGCCGAAGCGCTGCTTTTCCCACTCGTCGCGTCCCTCGTCAATGGCGCGCAGCAAGTCGGGATTCTCCATCACGAGGATGGTGTCGCCCCGGCGCACCATGTTGCCCTCCTCAGCGGCCACGCGCGCCACGTTTCCCGCCTCGCGGGTATTGAGCTTGATGGTGAGCTGGGGCTGTATCACGCCTTCGACGTCGACATATTCCATGAATTTGTCGTCCTGCACGGTGGCGATGATCACGTTGTCGCGGTCGACGCGCAGCCGGGCAGGGCCGGCCGAAAGGACGAGGGCGTAGACGATGAGCGCCAGCAACGCCGCGCCTCCGGCCAGGTGATAACGGTACCTGATGTACCAGGGTTTCTTTTCGATTTTTATGTCCATATCGTTTGGGTTATTTATCGATGAGCTGTTCGAGGCTGGGGGCGAGCTGGCGCCGGGCGCCGAAGTCGTAGAGGGTGATGCTGCGCAGGGTGTAGTACAGGCTCCAGTAGTTGTATAGGGCGCTGATGTGGTCGCGCCGGGCGCGGTCTTTCTCGCTGATGGAGGCGTTGAGGTCGAGCACGGTCGACTTGCCGAGCAGGTATAGCTTTCGGGCCACGTCGGCCCGGCGCTGGGCGGTCTGGTCGGTCCGTGCCGCCACGCGCACCCGTTGGGCTTGCAGGTTGAACTGCATCACCAGCTTGCGCACGTTCTGCTCGAAGTCTACCTTGTCCTGCTCCACCTGGGTGTTGATGAGGTCGCGGTTGGAGCGTGCCACGCGTACCTTTCCCTTGCCTCGTCCCCAATCCAATAGGGGGAGGGTGATACCGAGCGATACGTATTGCTGGTCGAGTGGCCGTTGGTAGGCCGAGCGGAGGGTCCGTGCCGTTTGGGTGAGGCCGAAGCGCATATACAGATCCACCTTCAGTCCGGCGTCGGCCTTGGCTTTTGCCACGGCGCTCTCGCCTTCGGCTTGGCGCCGCAGCATGTTCTCGATGTCGGGGCTGTTGAGGCGGGCCATGGTGAGGGCTTCGTCGAGGGAGAGGCGCAGGTCGGGCACGGAATCGTCGACCTCGGTGCGCAGGCTCACGCCCTCGGGCATGCGGAGGTAGGCGCGCAGCTCCTGTTCGCGGTTTTCCACTTCTATCTGCGCGTTCATCCGGTTGGTCTCTTCGGAGAGTTTGTTCACTTCGAGCTGCAGCATCTCGTTCTCGGTCACGGTGCCTATGTCGTAACGTCCGCGGGCGTAGGCATATAGGGTGTCGGCGTTGGCGTAGTTGACGCAGGCCGTGAGGTAGTTGCTCTGGGCGGTGGCGAGGTTGAAGAAGCGACGCGTGGCCTCGGCGGCTACCAGCTCGAGCGTCTCGACGTAGGTCTTCTTGGCTTCGCGGTAGCGTATGGGTTCGATGCGCCGGTCCCACTTCAGGGCATTGTAGCCGAACAGGGCTTGCGAGTAGCCGATGTTGACGGGTTGCGTGGCCCACATCCCCGAGTGGTCGCTCAGCTGGTCTATCCGCTGAGCGTTGGTCTCCACGAAGAGGTTCCCTCCCGTCCAGGCGATGTTCTGCGATACGCTGAGGCGTAGGTCGGTGTCGAGGAGGCTTTGGTCCACGAATTTCACGGTACCGTCGGGCTGCGCCACCTTGTTGATGGCGCGGTTTAGCTCGGGACTGGAGGTGAGCGTGACGGCGGGGAGATAGTTGGCGCGGTACGCCCGATAGCTCCAATAGGCCGCACGGTAGGCGTGGCGCGCGGTGGCGGCGTCGGGCGACTGTTCCTGCGCCTGCTCCACGGCTTGTGGCAAGGTGAGGGTGAGCGTCCGTTCTTGCGAGTGGGCGGCGGTGGCGACCAGAAGGAGCGCCAACGGTATGATCCATGATCTGTTGTGCATAAGCATCGCTTTATTACGCCATTCTTTATCTCAAAGAGCGTGCCAAACGTGCAAATCGTTTAGCGGTAGCCATTTAGCTATACGGGTAGGGTATCTCTCGGTGTGTGATATCGCTCGCTGCCGTGCGAATGCGCACGGTCTCTCCGCCGTGTCTTTCGTAGAAATTGGAAAACCTCATGTCTCAACCAAGCCGAGGAGAGTAATCCTCCCTGAGCGCTTTTCTGCGACAGTTGGTTGAGCTTATATTTCTTATCTGTACTCATATTACATATCAGTGATTCAAATTCAACAGCAAGATAGCGATTTATCCATAGCTGCAAATGTGACACAACGATACACTCAGACACACTATCTATTGAAGATAAGGCTTTTGTGTGCAAATAAATTGCGAGATTTGTATAGGCTATTGGTAGTGAACGATTTGCGACCTCATTTGATGGCAATAGGTAACGACTTAGAAACAATCGAGATGCTTCCGTCTGCTTCGTTCTTCATCACTTCAAATAGCTCTCTTTGATGCCGCGAAGATATAGCTTTTCTACCAGGTCAGGCTAAATGCACTACATAATTTTGCTAATATCACCATATAATCGATAGAATTTTGCAATTTGGTTAGTTTATATGCTGTTTATCTTCCAAAATTTTGCACCTTTGCGCCATCAATCGTTTATTAGCGTAGCAAATTATGGCGAACATTGACCTCACAAAAGAAATCATCTTTAGCTCATCGGATGCGGTAGCATCCCGACAAATATCCCGGGCAGAGAAGAGTGGCAAACTCAGGAAGATTGCTCCTCGTATCTATACCACCAACCTGCTGGATTCTCCTGAATATATCGTCAAAAG
>JAISIZ010000109.1 GCA_031261785.1 Mediterranea sp. (in: CFB group bacteria) | reverse complement strand
GATGTCACCTATCAAGATCAGGTGATCACCTTGACCGGGCCGACCAGCTTTGAGAACGGCAAGGAATATACGGTGAACAGCCGGATCACGAAGCGGTTGACTTGGGCGACGTCGAATATCTACTGGGATGGCGCTAAGCTGACGTTCGACGCAGACGCCGCCAATGGCGGGGTAGCGAAGGGTGTTCCTTCTGTCACTACGGCAAATAGCCCTTATTATCAAGGGGTATTCTTCAAATGGGGATCGTTGGTGGGGATAGCGCCGGTAGGAGATGCGGCGGCTTTCAGCAATACTACAGTTGTTTATAAACCAAATACTCCTACGAGCGCGGGGTACAGTAGCGGCTATACGTCTACGACTATTGCAAGTGGAGTCTGGGGAGAGATTCTTATGTTTATACCGCCCTCTGCCCCTGGCTCTGGGAATTATTTTCTTCCCCATAAGGCCGTGTTGGATCAAGGAACCTATTTTGGCGATATTTGTGCGTATATTACGGGAGGCGTATGGCGTATACCAACATCGGTAGAGACCACTAGTTATTATGGTGGCTATTGTTATAGAAATGAACCTGCTGTAGGTTGGTGGATTCCAAATATGCCAGAGAATGGTGCTAGTTGGTCTTCTATCACTGTTCCGAATAATTCTGATTCGAGAGCGGGTAAATACTCGTTCGTAGCACGGCCTGATAATGTGTTTCGGCTTAAAACTAGATGGGGACAAGTTGTCTCTTTACCGCCAGGAGGATCACGCACTATGAATAATTTGCAATCCCCTGGACGCAGTGGGAACTACCTGTTCGGGAATAGTCGTTATCTGAGCAGTAGGACATATTCTTATACGACCTTCAATGGAATAGGTGCTGATAACTCCGCCTATATGGCGTCACAGCCCTTCTCGCAAAATGGGAATGCCTACGCCGTCCGCTGCGTCAAATAGCCCCATTCCCTCAACAACAGCGCCTTTTTTTATTTTTCGATAAGATTCCTTTCATCGCGGGTGGGCTTTGCCTTTCCGCTTTGCCCACCCGCTTCAAAGGAACTTATCTTCTCTCCGCATGTCCCCAAAATGTGACCAAGCTGAAAGCCCAATGAGGCAGCGGAACTATCGGGGCCACCAACCGGACCATGGGCGCTTCGGTCCGCTGCGGCAAGTAAAGCATAAATTCCTTTTCCCAAACAACACAACCTTTATTTTCTTTATCACCGCGAGTGAGCCTGGCCCGAAAAGCCTTGGCTCACTCGCTTTTCTGTACGGTATTATCCAGCCCGGGATATTCCCCGTGTCCCTTATCCCCGGAAAAGTGCGCGGAATGCGCTAAAGTTGCCCTTAGTCATTGCGTGCTTCCCGACCAATTGGCGGCTTTCCAGCCAACGGGACGGGGGAGGACTGCCGGACTGTTTGGCGATGTGGGTTTCGTTCGCGGAGGAAAACCGATGGGGGAGAATTATTGCCGCTGGACGAATAGTCGTTGCTAAACCTTTACTTTCGTTTAAGCCTCCGTTTGTGATTATTAAAATAATTGTTGTAGGAAATCAATATCGATATTTGTCTCTAAAATACCTTTTGAGGGTTAAAAACCACTTATTTTTCTCCTTTTTCGGATACTTTTTACATTTATTGGCTAAATTGCTGCATGATAAAGTAAACCTATCATTATTTTTGCAAAGTTATAACGTTCAATCTTTTTAAAACATTTAGCATACTCAACTATTAACATAACTGTGAGGGGGTCTCTATGGGAGTTTTTAAAAAAGTATCATTAAAAGATATCGCAAAAGCGGCAGGTGTGTCTACCGCGTTAGTCTCGTTCGTGCTCAATGGTAAATCGGCCCGATACCGCGTGAACGAAGAAACCGCAAAACGTGTGCTCAAGAAGGCGCGCGAACTGGATTATCGTCCCCATTCAAGTTCGAAGGGACTCCGTTACGGATTGTCCAAGACGATCGGTGTGGTGTTGTCCGACATCGCCAATCCTTTCTTCTCGCAAGTGGCGCGCGTCATGGAGAATGAGGCAGCGAAGCTGGGATACACCGTCTTGTTCGGTAGCTCCGACGAGAATGCCGGTCTGATGAACTCGGTGGTGAACAGCCTGATGAACAAGGGAGTCGACGGCCTGGTGATCGTGCCTTGCGAACACGCCGAGGAAGCCATCGGCGGACTGGTGCAGAACCGGGTTCCGGTGGTCTTGTTCGACCGTTCCATTCCTTCGATTCCAACCAGCTACGTCATGCTCAACAACCATGCCGCCGCCTATGCGGCCACCAAGCGCCTGCTCGCCGTCGGCAAGAAGCCGTATCTGGTGGCCTACGACATCCGGCTGAACCACATCGAGGAGCGCATCCGCGGCTATCAAGACGCCATGGCCAATGCTGGAAAGTCCAAGCAAGCCAGGGTGTTGTACCTGGATCGCTCGGACCTTCAGATGTCGGCTCAAAGTTTGCTGACCGAATCGATTGAGGAGGAGGAGTGCGACGCTTTCCTGTTCGCCACCAACAAGATCACGTTGACCTGTCTCTACGCGTTCAAGCGGATGGGGCATGAGGTGTTCGACAGGCTCAAGCTCGCCGGCTTCGACGCCACTCCGGCTTTCGACTTCTTCCCGACGCCCATCGACCGCATCAGCCAGCCCGTGGAGCAAATGGTAAAGAAGGCGCTGGAGATCGTGATCACCTACATCCATCAGGAGGATGTGAGCCTGAAGAAGGTGATGCTGGAGGGGAAATACGTCGAATCGCCCGGTGGCGCGCGGTAGGCGCGTCGGAGGGTGGGGTTACTGCATCGCCACTTCCATCAGCAACAGCTGCGTGCCTTTGGTGACCTGGATGGTGAATCCGTCGGTGTCCCAAAGCCCGATGCCGTCGCGTCGCGACAGTTTCTCGTCGGCCACCTCGATGGCGCCTTCGATGACGAAGAGGTAGACGCCGTTGCCCTCGCGGCGCAACTTGTAGTCCACGCTCTTGTCCGTGTCGAACGTGCCCATGGAGAACCAGGCGTTCTGCTTGATGGAGGCCGGCGTGCTGCCGTCGGGCGAGAGGATGAGCGCCAGCTCGTTGGTCTTCAGCAGCGGACGGATGTCGAAGTTGTCGTACTCGGGCTTGGTGTTCTGCACCTCGGGGAAGATCCAGATTTGCAGGAACTCCAGCCGCTCGGTCTCGCTGTCGTTGAACTCGCTGTGGTATATGCCGCTGCCGGTGCTCATCACCTGGATGGTGCCCGGGGTGATGGTCTTGGTGTTGCGCACGCTGTCGCCATGCCGCAGGTAGCCCTTCAGGGGGATGGAGATCACCTCCATATTCTTGTGCGGATGGGTGTCGAATCCCATCAACGGATCCACGCTGTCGTCGTTGAGCACGCGCAGGGTGCCGAACTGCATCCGTCGCGGATTGTAATAGTTGGCGAAGCTGAAGGTGTGGTGCGTCTTGAGCCAGCCATGGTTGAAATAGCCTCTGGACGAGGCCTTGTCGATTACTTTCTTCATTTTTCTGTTCCTTTCTGATTGCTATATTCTCTGTCGCGTCCATTGGGACGCCTCGTTTCTTCCAATAACAAACGAAAGTTCCACAAAGTTCGGTGAACCTTGCGCGACGGGCAAACGTTGTATAGTCAGTACAAACGATTATAATAACAAGAAAAGAGTTTTTTGACGTATGAAGAAAATAGTATTGCTCCGCCACGGCGAGAGCGCTTGGAACAGAGAGAACCGGTTTACGGGATGGACCGACGTGGACCTCACCGAGAAGGGAGTGGCCGAGGCCGAGAAGGCCGGATTGACGCTGAAGCAGTATGGCTTCAACTTCGACAAGGCCTACACCTCGTATCTCAAGCGGGCGGTGAAGACGCTGAACTGCGTACTCGACAAGATGGATCTCGACTGGATCCCCGTGGAGAAAAGCTGGCGGCTGAACGAGAAACATTATGGCGCCCTGCAGGGACTGAACAAGGCCGAGACCGCCGAAAAGTATGGCGAACAGCAGGTGCTGACCTGGCGACGCAGCTACGACGTGGCGCCCCACGCCCTGCCCGAAAGCGATCTGCGCAATCCCCGCTTCGACTATCGCTACCACGAGGTGCCCGACGCCGAACTGCCCCGCACCGAGTCGCTCAAAGAGACCATCGCCCGCATCATGCCTTACTGGGAATCGGACATCTTCCCGTCGCTGCGAACCAACCACACCGTTCTTGTGGTGGCGCACGGCAACAGCCTGCGCGGAATCATCAAGCATCTGAAGCACATCTCCGACGAAGACATCGTGAAGCTTAACCTGCCCACCGCCATTCCTTACGTCTTTGAGTTCGACGATCGGATGAATCTCTCCAACGACTACTTCCTCGGCGACCAGGACGAAATCCGGAAACTGATGGAGGCCGTAGCCAATCAGGGAAAGAAGAAAGAGTGATTGATGCCCGCGTCTCCAGGTATGACGCGGCGACAATCATTGTCAAGCCCACAGCCAACACCCCGATGGGGTGCCGGCTGTGGGCTTGTTAATCGTTTCCGCGGTGATGGGGCTTCCGCCTCTCCCTCCTTAGTTCTGGGGAGCGGGTGTCGTGGCGGGTTGCTCGGGAGTGGCCGGTTGTTCGGGGGTGGTTACGGGCGACGTGGCGGGAGCTGTCGTCGCTTCGTCGCCAGTCTTGGGAGCTTCCGTTCCGGCGGGGTATGTATAGGGATTGGTTTTCTCCTCTTTCTGGGCTTGCTCGAGGACGGCATCCTTGGCGGCCTCGGAAGAGGGTGCGGCATAAGCGGTGAATACGCTCATCACGACCATGAAGGCGGCCAGCCCCCAAGTGAGTTTCTCGAGGAAGTCGGTTGTCTTGCGCACGCCCATGATGGCGTTCGAGGAAGAGAAGCCCGCGGCCAAGCCACCTCCCTTGGAGTTCTGAATCAGCACGATAAAGCACATCAGTATAGATGCCAATACCATCAAGATTACAAAGAATAAATACATTTTAGTTATTTTGAATTAGCATTAATAATCAATTTCTCCAAAAATCGAATTTGGTCTGCAAAGTAAGTGTTTTTTTGGGGATATTTCAAACTTAATCTCCTAATTATTTCGAGGGCTTTGGAATATCTACGCTGCCGGATATAGATATGGGCCAAAGTCTCGGTGAAATAGCCGTCGTCGGCTTCCGCTTCCGCGAATGATTCCTTCGGTGTCTCTTTTTCGTCATCTTCGCCGATATTCACATCCGTCGCTTCGTCGGTGCCGGCTTCGGGCGTCTCGCCTGTTTCCCTGTTTACGGGAGACTTGGGAGTACGGCGGGTGTCGGCGTTCTGTTCGATGAAGTCGTCGATGAGCGATTGTCCTTTCAGCTTGGGACATTCGTCGTCCCCGTCGGCGGCCGGTTCGACGGGAGTGTCGAGCAGGTAGGAGGTGTAGTCTACGGTGTAGTCGAGGCTGGTCGGCGCGTGAAGGTCGGACGGAACGGTGGCGAGAAAGGCGTCGATAAGCGCGAGGGTGCGGTCGACGGACGGCTCGGTGATGTCGGGTGCTGTCTCTCCGCTCCCGTTCGCCTCGTTCTTTCGTTTCAGCCGCTCGACGAAGTTGTCGCCCTCGATGAGGAGGAACAACACCCGGCGGTCGCCGACGTAGATTACCGCCCGGCGCAGCTCGGCCCCGAAATCGGCGTCGTGGAGGAGATAGAGGTTCTTGAGGTAGAGCAGGCGCGCCGCCTGGAAGTAGGGATAGCGGGCCACTACCGTGCGCAGCTCGTACAAGGTGTCGCGGCTCAACTGCTCGGGATGCCTGATCCACTGCTGTAAGTTGGCGGCTGTCATCGGCGTGTTACCAGTTGGCTACGGTGGCGTTGAATATCTGGTCGGTGATCTCCTTGGTCATCTGCGCGATGAGGTCGTCCTGCACGGCGGTGAGGAGCTGGCTGGAGTCGTAGGTGCGGAAAGCGGAGAACTGCTTGTTGGTGAAATCCTCGGCGTGGTTGCTGTTGTTCACGAAGTTGACCGACACGGTGATGGTGACTTTCGTCTCCGAGGAGTATCCGCTGGCCGAGACGGCTTGGTTGTACTGGTTGTATCCGGTGATGGTGCCGTCGATTTGCAGGTCGGCGTTCTGGCTTGGCTTGAGCAGCTGCAGGCGCGTCTGCCTGACGAATATGTCCTTCAGGTCCTCGTTGAACTTGGTGGCCAGGGGGGCATAGACGTAGTCGGACTTCATGGGGAAGTCGGTGATGGAGATGGTCTTCACCTTGTCGTAGTTGATGGACGAGCCATTGAACTTATAGGAGATGGAGCACGCCAGCACTACCATCGGCACGGCCATGAGGGCGGCCACGCGGGCTACTTTCTTAATCCAGTCCATATACTTTTATCTTTCGGTATAACGTTCGTTCGGAGATGTTCAGGTCGCGCGCGGCATCTTTTCGCTTGCCATGGTTCTTGTCGAGCGCCTTGTGTATGATGTCCTTCTCCACCTCGTCGAGCGAGAGGGTTTCTTCGACGTATTCCTCGGTGTCCTGTATGTCGTCGTCGGTCTCTTCCTTGGGCGCCCCTTGCTGTGGCGCGGGATGGACGACGGCAGGCATGGAGGGGCTGATGGGCGACGGAGCGGAGATGGGGGTATAGCGTGCGTTGGCCTTGTCGCGTTCGGCCATCAGTCCATGTACCATGGTCTTCAGCTCGGACACTTCCCGTCGCATGTCGAACAGGACGGTGTATAGAATCTCGCGTTCGCTCTCGAATCCCTTCTGCCCTCCCCCTCCGACCAATGCGGGGAGCGTGGGCTGGTCGCGCCCGGGGAGATAGGCGTGCAGTATGTCGGCGCTGATCTCCCGGTTGGTCTCGATGATGGAGATTTGCTCGGTGATGTTCTTCAGTTGCCTCACGTTGCCGGGCCAGGGGTAGGCGAGGAGCACCTTCTTGGCGTCGTCGGTGAGGGCGATGCCGGGCATCCGGTATTTCTCGGCGAAGTCGGACGCGAACTTGCGGAAGAGCAGCAGGACGTCGTCGCCTCGCTCGCGCAAGGGCGGGACCTGTATCGGTACGGTGTTGAGGCGGTAGTAGAGGTCTTCCCTGAAGCGTCCCTCGGCGATGGCCTGGGTGAGATTGACGTTGGTGGCGGCCACGATGCGCACGTCGGTCTTCTCTACCTTCGAGGAACCTACCTTGATGAACTCGCCGCTCTCGAGTACGCGTAGCAGGCGGGCTTGCGTGGGTGTCGGCAATTCGCCCACCTCGTCGAGGAAGATGGTGCCTCCGTCGGCTTCGCCGAAATACCCTTTCCGCTCGCTGATGGCACCGGTGAAGGCTCCCTTCTCGTGTCCGAACAGTTCGGAATCGATGGTTCCCTCGGGTATCGCGCCGCAGTTGACGGCGATGTACTTCCCGTGCTTGCGACGGCTATACTGGTGGATGATCTGCGGGAAACTTTCCTTTCCCACGCCGCTCTCGCCGGTGATGAGCACGGACAAGTCGGTGGGCGCCACCTGGATGGCGATGTCTATGGCACGTCCCAAGGCTTCCGTGTTGCCTATGATGCCAAAGCGCTGCTTTACTTGTTGTATCTCGGCTTTCGTCACGTCCTTTTTCTCGTTTATTCGTCGTCGACCGCGTCGAGCTTCAGCTTGTCGCTGTCGTCACGTTTCTCGTAATATTGTTTCCGGAGCGGGTTGGCGTGTGCCGCTTTCTCCCGTCGTCGGTTGCATGCCACGTCGATAGCCACGTAGATGGCCTGGCGGAACGAGGCTTCGTCGGCCACTCCCTTGCCTGCGATGTCGTAGGCGGCGCCGCGTGTCGGCGAGGTCCGTGTCACGGGCAGTCCCGCGGTGAAGATCACGCCGTCCTCCATCGCCAGGGTCTTGAAGGGGATCATTCCTTGGTCGTGGTACATGGCCAGGATACCGTCGAAGTGGGTGTAGTTGCCCGAACCCATGAAGTCGTCGGCGGCATACGGTCCGTAGCAGATGAGGCCTTTCTTGCGCATCTCGATGATGGCCGGGGCGATGATGTCCCGTTCCTCGGTACCCAGCAGGCCGTCGTCGCCGGCGTGTGGGTTGAGTGCGAGAACGGCTATGCGGGGGGAGTCGATGCCGAAGTCTTGTTTCAGGCATTGGCCGAAGGTGGCGATCTTCCCGGTAATCAGCTCCTTGGTGATGGCGGGCGCTATCTCGCTCACGGGGATGTGGGTGGTGGCCAGCGCCACCCGCAGGTCATCCTTTATCAGTATCATGAGCGACTTGCGTCCGTCGCCCAGGCGTTCTTCGATGAACTCGGTCTGTCCGGGGAACGCCGTCTCGTCCGAGTGTACGACGCGTTTGTTGATGGGCGCCGTCACGATGGCGTCGATCTGTCCCTCGCGATATTCGGTCGTCGCCCGTTCCAGGGCTGCCAACGCCGCCTTTCCCACCTCGGGGTCGGCCTTGCCGAATTCGACCTTGATCTCCTCGTCGGAGCAGTTCACCACGTTAAGGCGTCCGTGTCCCGCTTCCGAGGCGGAATGTACGATGCTGAAGTTGGTCGGCAAGTCGAGCGCCTTGCGGTGATAGGCCGCTACCTTGGGCGAGCCGTACACGACGGGCGTGCATATCTCCAGCATGGTCGGATCGGCGAATGTCTTCAGGATGATCTCGTAACCCACTCCGTTGACATCCCCTTGGGTGATGCCAATCTTTATCTTACGTTCTTCCATCTTTTCTTTGTTAATTCTACGTCTATTTTATGACTATTCTACTTAACTGCTTAACTATTTGACTGCTTTAACTATTTGGCGACCTGAAGCGCTCCGGCCACTTCGCCTTCCATCCCGGATTATTCCAGGGGAATCTGCGTCAATTGGCCTTCTCCGGGAAGCTTGAGCGTATAGAGCGAGGCTTCCATCTTGCGCAGCGGGTTACCCTTCGCCTTGTCGGGCGAGTAGACGAACACTTCGGCGGTGACGACTCGTTGGTTCTTTTGGTCCACTTTGCTGAACGAGACGTACGGACCACCCATGAAGTCGCCTTTCATGCGCCACAACCCACGTGCCACCATGGTGTATTCGTTGTTGATGGTGGCGGCGTAGGTGTCGGTCAACAGGCTGTCGGTAGCCATGTACATACCTTCTTTCTCTCCTCGGATATTGATTTTCATCACCGAGTCGCGCTTATGGATGAAGTAGGGGGTGGTGAATGTATCCTTGTCGCGGTAGGGATAGGAATACATCACGAAGAAATTGCGGTCGTCAAGTCCGCCCCAAGATGCCCAGAAGAAATCCTGGCCCGTTCTGCTGGCAGTCACGTTGGCTGGCAGCCAGATGTCACATCCGAAGAGGCTGTCGACCTTGGCCGACGCCAAGTCGCTGTGTTCCTTTTGCAACATGGCGATTTGCCGGTTCATCTCCACCTTGGTGAAGAAGTCGGGGATGCTCTTTTTGTTCGCTTCCACATATTCCATCAGTGTCTTCTCGTCGGGAGCCTGTATGGTGAGTATGACTTGGGGCGAGGCGTACACATCCTTGGCGTACTTGAGCGTCACCTTGGTATAGATGTCTTGGATGTCGACGACGATGATGTTGCGGACGAGCTTCATCATCGAGTCGTAATGCCTGGGTTCGGCATACATCACCCTAAAGGAAGGTTCCGATTCGGGTAGCCCGGAGATTTCCATCTTGAGCGCGCTGTTCAAGGCTCTCCCGGCTGGGCGTTCCCATAGGGCGTGGTCGACAACGACCAAAAGCTCGTACGGATTCCCGCTGGAGGTTTGTCCCGTCTTTATGCCACAGGAGGCGAGGAGGATGACCATTAGGGTGGCCATGCCTGCGAAGGATAGATTTTTCTTCATGATGATACTCGATTATGATTGGTGATGGATAAAGTTTCGGAGGATTTCCGCTCGCCCTTCTTCGCCGTGGACAACATGCCGCAAGCGGCGAATATATCCTCGCCCCTCGAGGCTCGGATGGTGGTGAAGAGGCCGTGGGAGGTGAGATAGTCGCGCAGGTGTGTCATGGTCTCCAGGTCCGCTCCTTCGAGGTCGACGTCCGGTATGGCGTGAAAACGGATGAGGTTGACCCGGCACTCCACTCCGCGGAGGAGGCGGAGCAACTCCTTGGCGTAGGTCATGGAATCGTTCAGTCCCTTGAAGACGATGTATTCGAACGATAGGCGACGCTGATGGCTGAAGTCGTACTGCTTCAGCAACTCCACGATGTCGGTGATGGGGAAAGCCCGTTCGGCGGGCATCAATCTGGCACGCAACTCCTTCACGGGCGAGTGGAGGCTGATGGCGAGGTGACAATCGCTCTCCTCGATGAAGCGTTTCAGGCCTTTCCGTGTGCCGATGGTGGAGACGGTAATACGTTTGGGACTCCATCCGTAGCCGTAGGCGGCGGTCAGGATATCGAGCGCCTTCAGCACCTCGTCGAGATTGTCGAGCGGCTCGCCCATGCCCATCAGTACGATGTTGGTGAGCTTGTCGCGTTCGGGAAGCGACTGTACTTGGTTGAGGATTTGCGCGGCGGTGAGGTTGGCGGTGAAGCCCTGCTTGCCGGTCATGCAGAAGGCGCAGTTCATCTTGCATCCCACTTGCGAGGAGACGCAGAGCGTGGCACGGTCTTCGTCGGGGATATAGACCGATTCCACGAACCTGTCGTTCCCCACGGCGTAGAGGTACTTCACCGTGCCGTCGGTGGAGCGCATCTCGTCCACGGGTGCGGCGGCTCCTACCTCGTACGTCTGCGCGAGCAGCTCCCGGCGTTTCAGCGACAGGTTGGTCATCTCGTCGATCGAGGTCACTTTCTTGTCGTATAGCCACGAGGCGATCTGGGTAGCCGTGAATGCCGGCATATCCAGCGCCTTCACCAAAGTATGAAGCTCGGCGAGGGTCATTCCTAAAAGGGGGTATTTAGCCATTCTCCTGTCCTAATCAGCGTTTTGTTTGCAAATGTAAGGAAATAAAGTCTATTCCCCGCGGGCGAACGCTCAAATTTAGTGAAAGCACTCATATTTTAGATGGGGATGGCACGGATGGCGCTGATTTTCGTTAGCCCAATCAGCGTCATCCGTGCCATCTGTTTCCAAAGTTGCCCTCTTTATATCGTATATATAGAATATACAAATGGGAGGGTACCTGCTACATGGTGAAGCTCTCTTAGAAGAACTTGTAGCGATCGTCTTTCACCTTCGCCTTGAGATACAGGTCTTGCATCAGGCGGCTGGCGAGGCGTGTGTACGTGTTCTCCAGCGTGGTCTCCTCCGTCTTCTCGTCGAAGGTTTCGTTCAGCTTCTCTTCGCCGTACTTGTTGAGTACCATCACGCCGGCGTTGCCCTTGATGGGTGCGCTCAGCTTACCCATCTCGCCTGCCGAGGCGTACGCGCTCACCAGCGGTTCGCTGCTATGGAGCGAGGGGATGTATGCGGGAGCCGAGAACGTGACTAACTTCAGCGTGTCGGTCACCGCGCCTGGCAATGCCTCGTACTGCTCGAGGGTGGTGGCGTTCGCGGCTTTCAGGTCGGCCATGATTTTTTCGGCCTTCTTGTCCTTCACCAGCTCGGCGCGGAGTTGTCCCTGCACGTCGTTGATGGAGCGGTATCCTTCGGGGTTGACACGTGCCAGCGCCACTACCAGAATGTGGTCGTTATTGTTGCCTATCCGGTCATATAGGGGCGACACCTGTCCGGGTTTGGCCTTGTCGAATACCCAGCGCAGCGCTTCCTTGGTGCCTCGCACGCCTCCTATGACGTTCTCCGCGCTGCCCAGGTCGCTCCTGTCGAGCAGGCGATAGCCGGCCTCTTCGGCATTGGCCTCCATCTTTTCCAGCGTGCCGTTGGCGGCTACGAACTGGCTGAGGTCGTTGTACGCGCGGTTGTATGTCTCGTCGGAGAAGTTGATGGGCGTTTTCACCACGGCCACCTTGTATTTGGGTACCATGGCTTTCCTTGCCATCACCTCGAAGATGATGTGCGCCTGTCCGATCTGCATGTTTTGCAGTTGTTTCGGCTGGGCGTCGTCGATGGCTCCAATGTATTTCACGCTGTTCTCGTCCAGTTGCGTGCGTTCATACTGCGATGAGGCGAGCCAGATGGGCTCACCGTCGCCTGGCTGGCCGTATTTCTTGGCCAATTCGGCAAAGTCGGCGCCTCCCTTGATGGCTTTGTAGACGCTATCCGCGGTGGTCGTTACCTGGGTGGCGTCGAGGTTGGCTGGCAGTTGTATCCGGCGATACTGTATGGAGTCGGGCCTGTTGTCCTTGGCGATGAGCTTGAAGGAGGTCAAGGTGTTGTCCATGACGCTGTTGTACGGGCCGTACACTTCTCCGGCGCCGCTCACCGAGTCTAACCGTGCGGCTACGTCGGCGGGGAATGCGCTCTTGCTGTAGAAGAGATCCACATACGGGGTTTCCGACCGTGCGAACCGTACGACCGAGGCGTAGTCGCCCGTGGCGGCCTTCAGCTGATCGGCGCCTTCGTCAGCCTCTTTTTGCGTGGCGGCCTTGTCCTCGGCGCTGGCGGTCACCTGCACGTCGATGTACTTGATGTCGCGCGTCTCCTGGTACTGCTTGAATTCCTCTTTTTTCTGTTTATACAAGTCTTTCAGCTCCGACTCCTTCACTTGGATGGTCGAATCGGGTACGGAAGAGTAGGGTATGGCGGCCATCTGCAAGTTATATTGGTTCACGCGCGCGTCGAAAGCGTCCTGTGCTCCTACCGGGTTGGCGAGCAGCGCTTTGGAGATGATGGCTTGGTATTTCTCGGCCAGCCTGTTCTCTCTCAAGGTCTTCTGGACGAGTTGCCACACCTTGTACACTTGCCGGATTTCCTCGGCGGTCTGCGAGTTGTTTTCGGGTGTGAGCGCCGCGTATTGCACGAGGAATTTGTTCAATGCGTCCCTGTCGAAGCGTCTGGTTTGTGGATTCATGAAGAAAGGCAGCATCTGAAATATCGGGTGGGTCCCGGTATTCAGGATGTCTTGGATTTCGGCGTCGGTGACGGTCAGGCCCAAGGCTTTAGCCTCTTTTTCCACCAGCTTGTTATTGACGTAGGTGCCCCACACCTGGTCGCGTAGCTGGCTGCTCTGCTCGTCGGTGAGCGATGAGATGCCTTGCGTCAGCTTCACCATCTCGGAGTATTCGTCCACCATGGCCTGGTACGCCTCTACCGATAGCGCCTCGCCGTTTACTTCGCCCACGTCGCGCGACTGGTGTGGTTGGACTACCTTCCACGCGTCGCCGGCGATAAAGGCGAAGAGCGCCAAGCCGATAACAATCACCAATAGAGGCCCTTTCGACCTAATCTTTTGTAATGTTGCCATTTTAGTAAATACGATTTATAAGTTTATTCATTGTTTCTTTTTATACCGCGATTTTAGCGCACGAAGATACGAAAAATGCACGTATGCGTGTACTCCTCACCTGTTTTTTTCTTTCTTTTGCCTATTATTCCAGCACTTTCAGGCGCACCAGCTCGATCTTGGTGGCCGTCATCTTGATAATCTTGAACTGGTAACGTCCCACCTGTATCACTTCGTGCAACTTGGGGAAGCTTTGATATTCGTGCAGGATCAGTCCGCCCACGGTGATATATTCGTCGGATTCGGGCAGCTCGAGGCCGAACATCTCGTTTACCTTTTCGATCTCCAGCCTGGCCGAGAGGACATACTCGCCTCCGCCCAGTTCCTTGCTGATGTAGGAGGTATTGTCGTGCTCGTCCTCTATGTCGCCGAAGATCTCCTCCACGAGGTCCTCGAGCGAGACGATGCCCGAGGTGCCGCCAAATTCGTCGACGACCACGGCGACGCTCTTTTTTTGCTGCATGAAGAGTTTCATCAGCTTGTTGGCCGCCATGGTCTCGGGCACGATGGGTACGGTGGTCACGTTGTCGTGCCAGTTGGCGGGCGCGCGGAACATCTCGGAGGAGTGTATATATCCCACCACATTGTCGATGTTACCGTCGTAGACGATGATCTTGGAGATGCCCGATTCGATGAAGCGGTTCTTCAGCTCGTCGATGGTGGCGGTGAGATCCACGGCCACGATCTCCGTGCGCGGCACGATGCAGTCGCGTATCTTGATGTTGGAGAAATCCAACGCGTTCTGGAATATCTTCACCTCGGTGTCCAGCTCTTTCTCGTCGACGGCGTTGTCGATTCCCTTTTGCACGAAATAGTCGAGGTCGACCTTGCTGAACGCCTTGTCCGACGTCTCTTTGTTCACCTTCACGCCAAACATCCTGAGGAATCCGCGCGAGAGCGCCGAAGCGAACCACGAGATGGGGTATAGCACCACGTAGCAGGCGTAAAGGATCAGCGCGCCGGCGTTGAGCATGCGGTTTGGGTTGATCTTGAAGAGCGCCTTGGGGAGGAACTCGCCGGTGACAAGGATGATGAAGGTGGAGATGAGGGTTTCGGCCAGCACCATGAGGAAGTGGTTGCTGATGAACCCCGCGAGGAGCTTGTCGCCGATGATCTGCGCCATGAGGATACCGTAGATGACCAACGCGATGTTGTTGCCCACCAGCATGGTGGAGATGAACTCGTTGGGATGGCGGAAAAAGAGGGAGAGGACACGTGACGTGACGCCCCCCTTACGCCCCACCTCGAAGCGTAGCTTGTCGACCGACACAAAGGCGATCTCCATACCCGAGAAGAAGGCGGAGAAGGCCATCGTAATGATTAGAAAGACATATATATCCATATCTGTTGCGTGCGCTCACTCTGATTTCACGGAATCCCTCTTTAGCGAATCGGCCGCGGTGGCGGCTTGCGTCTCCGGCTGCTTGGCGGGCATGCCTTCGTTTTGGTCGACATCGAGAATAGCGGCGATGTCGCGTATGACGGGAGCCATCAGCTGTTGGTCGGAGTCGAAACCATATCCGGTAATGATGCGGTCGGGTTGCTGAATACGTATGAAGCGGTCGGAGTAGACCGTCTGTTTGGCTTCGTCCCAGTACAGCAGCTCGGTGTTGAACCGTTCCCCTTTCAGGTTCTTGATGTCGACGTTGCCCCGCAGTTCCCACAGCCTCTTCTTGTCGTAGTAGTAGGCGGTGTCGGCCTTGATGCTGGCCTCGACATGCAAGAGTGAATCGAACTGCTCGAGGTAGACCCCTTTCTCGAAGGCCCAGTACGAGGGTCGTTTGCGGTCGAACACTTCCCACTCCTCGGTGTTGACGCGGTAGCGTATCACGCCCGAATCGGAGATGAGGGTGCTCACGCCGAGGGTCCGCATCACGGGCATGGAATCGCGTTCGACGATAGCTTCGCCCACTTGCTTGTTCTCTCCTACGCAGGCGGGGAATAAAAGAAGCATAACGATGGCTGCGAGAACCATCGTTATGCTCATGTTTGGATGTAACCCGTTCGGTCGTCGGCGACGCATGCGGACGGGGGGTTATCGGATCGTTGTCGTCTCGCCTATCCAGCCGCCGATCTTGATGGAATCGCCGTTCTTGTAGCCCAGCATGAAGAGATCCTTCGTCTTGGGCGTGTAGGCGGAGTAGGTGGCGATCAGCTTGTTGGCTTCCTCGGTCACGCTGGGGTCTACGGCCTTGGCGCGTTGCAGCTTGTCGATGATAGCGAAGAAGGTGCACTTGTTCAGCGCCGGCTCGTCGCTCCAGTTGGGCGCGGCGGCGTAGAGGTTGGCGATGAGTATGTAGGGCGCGCCGTAGTTCGGCTTGAAGCCGAGTGCCTTCAGGCAGTACGAGCGTGCCTCGGAATACCTCTTGGCCTGTGCCAGCACGGCGGCTGCCGTATAGGCGGCCTCGCCCTTCTTGTCGGTATTGGGTTCCAGCTCGACGGCCTCGTCGAAGAACTTCACCGCTCCGTTGAGGTCGCCTTTCTTATACGCCTGGTAGGCGCATCCCAGTGCCGCGTCGGCCGTGGGGTTGATGCGGTAGGAGTAATAGGCGGCCTGTTGGTAAGCGTCGCTCTCGGTGCACTTCATCATCTTCATGATGTCGAGCACTTTCTTCAGGTACTCCAGGTCGCTTTGGTTGGCCTCCACTTTCGGGCCGTATATCTCTTGCAGCGATTCGCAGTCGGCCGTTCCGCTGTTGACGAACAACGCCACGAGATTCTCTTTGGTGGTGGTGTAGGCCGCTTTCTTCCGGGCGTCGGCCGAGTCGCGCACGAGCGCTTGCTCGGTGAGGTCCGAGGCGAGGAGGTAGTCCTGTATGAATTGCTCCTTGTGCGCGGGATCTTGCTTGAGCTTGTCCAGCGATTCCTGCAGGAAGTAGAACAGCGTGGCGGCTTCCGATTCGCTCTTGGCGCCGTTCACCGACTGGGTGAGCCATTGGTAGGCCTCGTTCACGTCTACCTTGGGCGCGAAGCTGATATAGTCCATAGCCTTGACACCCAGCGCCTCGTCGACCGACGACACCTTGGTGCCCTTGGCCAGGAAGTCGGGCGTGTACTTCATGCGCAGGTCATGTGTCTCCATGAGGTCGTTGAAGTACTTTTGGTATTCAGGATTGTTCTTGTCCTTGATCTGGGTCATCAGCCCCTTCAGCAATTTGTATCCGTCCGTAAAGGTGTAGTAACGGAGTAACGGACAGTTGTCTCTCACGGCTTTCCAGGGCAGGTAAGCGTCTTTGAAATTGCCAGAGCGCACAGCTTCATGCGAAATGCTGCTGTTTTGGTTACAGTTGGGCGCCTCCTGTGCCACCGCGGTCATCGTCCCTGTCGAAAGGATCAACAGAGCCATAAGCGTCTTGATTTTCATCCTATCTTAATTTTAGTTGTTATTATATACTTCTTTATTCTATGAGTTTATTCTCTATCTCACGCTATGTCATTCTACCCTCCGTTTGAAGAACCAGCGTTCGTTGAAGGTGAACCCTATGCTTAGCCTGAAGATATTCTGGTTCACCATGTTGGTCTCCAGTCCTTTCACGCGGGCGTATTGTCCGGTGATGCTGAGCACGGATCGTACGCGGGGTATGGGTAGCCCGAATCCGGCGGTCACGCCGTATTCGCGCGAGGCCCTCTTTCCGTTGATGGTGTAGTAGGGGGTGGAATAGTAGCCTCCTACCCTGTATTTCACGTGTGCGAAGAACGATCGTCCCATCGGGTTGGGAAGATATTCGGCTCCCACCGAGATCTTCGAGCGATCTTTATACATATAGGTGTCGCGGAAGTTGTCGCTGATCTGTCCGTCTTCCACCGTTTCGTTGATACTCGGCTGCGCGCTCGACCATTTCTGCAGGCTGTAGTCCATGCCCACTGTCAGGCGGTTGTCGTACTTGTAGGTGAAGCCGATGCCGAACGAGTGGGGCAGCGCGAAGGTGGCGTCGGGGTTGAAGGTCGTCGAGGCGTCTATAATCGTTTGGCTGCTCGACACCCTGTATTTCTGCAAGGTCTCCGTGTACTTGTTGCTTAGCTCGTGCTTGGGCGAGTAGACCGCGCCTATCGTCAGTTCCCGGTTTTTCCCTATCTTTTGCGTGTATTGCAGGCCGAAGTCCAGCTTGTAGTCGGTGACGGTGAGCGTAGAGGTTTGCAGGAAGGTCGACGCCTCGGTGGCTGCCGGGGTGAGTGAGCGCGAGCGTGTGACGTCGCCCCAGAGGTATCCGAAGTTGAAGCCCACCGAGAAGCCTTTGAACAGCTTCGCTCCCAGTCCGCCGTAGACTTCGTGCAGTCCTCCGTCGCCGCTGAACTGACGTCCGAAGACGACTGACGTGCCGTCGTTCGTCGCCGTCTGCGTGTCCGACACGGAGTAGCCCACGTACGACGCGGGCAGCACGCCTATGCTCATGGCCAGCCACGATTGTATGCGAAACTGCGCGGCGAAGTAGTCGAAGCTGGAGTTCTTGGCGTTCTGCTTCATCCCTCCCTGGCTCATGTTGGCGTTTTGCAAGGTGACGCCGGCCGACATGATGAAGGTTAGCGAGTCGATGGCCGTGTACGAGGCCGGATTCATCGCGTTGATTTGCGCGCCGTCGCGAAGCCCGTAAGCGATTCCCCCCATCGCCTTGCTGTTGCCGAAGGTAGCGTCGGGCAAATCGCCGAAGCCATACCTCGAATAAGGGGAATTTGTATTGTTCTGGGCAATCGCCACTCCCGTCGCTCCGAAGAGCGTCACCGCGCAAAGCACGTGTCTAAATCCTACCATTATTATAGTTTAAAATTCGATTCAATCCTTTTAAGACTAAATATCTATCCGCGAAGATGATACTTTTTACGCTGCTATCAAAAGAAAATCCGTCGCCGCCCGTTAAAAAAGTTAAAAGTTGAGGATATTTATGTTTCATAGACGTTATATAGCCCATTATCTCATACTCCATCCCCTTCAGCACTCCTTCGCGTATGGCGGTTTCGGTGTCGCGTCCCATCGGCAGTCGCCGTCCCTCGGCTTCCACCATCGGCAGGCGTCCGGTGTAGGCGTTCAGTGCCTTGAAGCGCATCTGCATGCCGGGGGAGATGTTCCCCCCATGGTACTGTCCCTGCGCGTCGACAAACTCGTAGGTGACGCAGGTGCCGGCGTCGACGACGAGGATGTCGTGCCCCGGCGAGTGCGCGTATGCTCCCACGGCCGCCGCCAGACGGTCCATACCCAGCGTGCCGGGTGTCTCGTACAGGTTGGTGATGGGTAGCGGCGTACGCCCCGACAGCCAAAGCAACGGAAAAGGCAGCGCCTCGAGGTCGGACAGCGTCCGTTCGCGGAGGTCGACCACTGTGGCCACGATGCCGCATGTCAGTGGGTATCGTGCGCGGAGCGATGGCAGGCATTCCAGCGCCTGGCCGTTCTCCGTTAGCGTTTCCCGCATCTCATCGCCGTCGAAGACTGCCACTTTTGTCGCCGTATTTCCTATATCGATTATCAGGTTCAACGCAATCTTGTCTTTTTGGCGGGCAAAGTTAAGGGAAATTCGGGAGAACGGAAACCCGATAGCCAAGTTTTTTGCTACACCATCGTCTGCCTGGCTTGGCTCGTGCGTCCTATCTTTGCCACGCTCAGCGCCAGCACTGCGGCGGAGAGAGACAAGAAGACGAAGTACGCGGGGACATAACCGCCGAAGAAATCCTTCATCTCTTCCATCTCGGGGTAGGCGAGGCTAAGGAATACGGAGAGGCTGTTGTTGAACACGTGCATGAGGATACAGACGGAGAGTTTGCGGGTGCGGTAGTACACCCATCCCAGGAGGATGCCGAGGAGGAATGCCGGGAGCATCTGCGCCGGATTGAAGTGGCACACGCCGAAGATGAGCGCCGAGATTAGGATGCCCGCGGCGGGGCGCCGGAAGCGATGGAGCAACAGGCGGGTGATGGCGCCGCGAAACAGCAGCTCCTCCATCACGGGACCGATGAGTACGATGGCGAGGATGCCCGTCCAGCCCGATTGCAGGATGTCGAACGTCTGCTTCATGATGTCGGGAATCCAGGGAAGCCGGGCCGATAGCTCGGACACCAACATGCCGGTAGTGAAGATGGCGAGGATGGCCCATATGCCCAGACCGGGCGAGACGGGGCACCATGCCTCGCGGTCGGTGGAGAAGTAGCGGCAACGCCATAGGTACGCGATCATGAACAATTGCCCGAGTATCAGGGCGGGTATGAGCAACCGGTACGACAGGGCGTCCGTATCCACGCTTCCCGTGGTGGCCACCATGTAGATGGCGAGCGGGATGGCGACCAGAAACGGTGCCACGATTTGCGTGACGAGGAGGTTGACGAGAATGAGCTTAATGACGGTTTTCATTTTATTTAAGGAGGCGAATTAACGAAGTGACGAGTTGGCGAAGGACGAAGGCGTTTGGTCGTCGGCACACAGGATGGCTTCCACCTCCTCGGCGTCGCGGTGGAGCTGGGCGACCAACTGGTCGACAGTGTCGTACTTCTCCTCGGAGCGGGTGCGGCGCACGAAGGCTATGCGTATGGGACGGCCGTAGATGTCGGCCTGGAAGTGGAGGATGTTCACTTCGATGGTACGGTCGAAATCGTCGCCAAAGGTGGGACGTGTGCCGATGCTCAGCATGCCCATGTGGCGTTGTCCGTCTACCCATACCCATACGGCGTAGACGCCGCCTTCGGGAATGAGCTTCTCGGGGTCGTCCACACGGACGTTGGCGGTGGGGTAGCCGATGGTGTGTCCTACCTGGAAGCCGCCCACCACGGTACCTCTCAGGGTGTAGTGGTGTCGCAAGCTTCGGGTGGCGCCAGCCATGTCGCCTTGGAGCAGCTGCCGGCGGATGAGCGAGGAGCTTACCGCCACGTCGGCTCCCTCGATCCGCTCGCTGAAGGCTTTCGCCAGGATCACCTCGATACCCATCTCCTGCCCGTAGCGCACGTAGTCGTCGAATCCTTCGCTGCGGTTATGTCCGAAACGGTGGTCGTAGCCGATGACGAGGCATTGCGCCCGGCAACGCTCTTTCAGCACCCGTTCCATAAACTCCCGGGCGGTCATGGCGGCCACGGCGGGGCTGAACGGGAGGGTGAAGCAATAGTCGAGTCCCAGCTCGGCGAGCAAGTCGGTTTTCTCGTCGAAGGAGGTGAGCGACTGCGGCGTGTAAGCGGGATTCATCACCTTGCGGGGATGGATGGGGAAGGTGAGCGCGGCCGAGCGCAAGCCGCGCTCTTCGGCCACCTCGCGCACTTGGCTGATGAGGTAGCGATGCCCGGCGTGCACGCCATCGAAGAAGCCGATGGTGGCTACGCAGGGCTGTATGGCGACTGTGATGTCGTTGTCGGTTATGATCTGCATGACGGAACGGGTCGTGGGGCTAATCGTCGTAGAACAGGTGGCTCCAGTCCTCGCCGGGCATGGGCGTGTAGGTCGCCATGCCGAGGCTTTGCGCGGCCTGGCAGTTGAGGGGGGAGTCGTCGATGAAGAAGGTTTCGCCGGCCGTAATCCCGGCATCGAGCATCACGGCCTTGAAGATGTCGGTATCGGGCTTCATCATCCCCATCTGGAAGGAGAGGTAGCTTTTCTCGAAGTAATCCTCCTCGGTGAAGGTGCGGTAAGTGAAGAGATGGTCGCAGGCCCATTGCCAGTGAATCTCGTTAGTGTTGCTCAGCAGGTAGACCACGTATCGCTTGCGTAGCCGCATCAGCAGGTCGAGGCGTTGTTTGGGCAAGTCCGTCAGGAAGCTGTTCCAGGCGGTGTCGATCTGCCGGTCGGTCACCTTTTTCCCAATCTGTTGCCGGATGGCGTCGCGGAACTCGGCGGAGCTGACCAGCCCTTTCTCGTATCGCGGCAGGAGGCTGTCGGGGCGCTCGGTGTCGAGCAGCGGCCCCATGTCTTCGAGACCCAGCCGCCTGAAATTGGCGGCGCAGCGGTCGTGGTCGAGGTTGACCAGCACGCTGCCAAAGTCAATAAGTAGATTCTTGATGTCGTGATTATCCATTGTTCGCATGTTTATTGGTTAGTCGTTGGACGAGGCGGAACAGCTCGCCCACCCAGAGCACCATAGACGAGCAGCCGACGAGGATGCCCCACGTGGCGAGGCTAAGCGGCTCGGTGCGGAACACCTCCCCGCCAAACTGCACGATGAGGAACTGCCCCACCAGTATGGCCAGCACGATGAACTCCATGCCGTACGACCGGGTAAGCCCTTTGAAGGCCGAATCGGTGGTGCCCAGCACGCGGGCGTTGAACAGGTTCCAGAATTGCAGCAGCACGAAGAAGGTGAAGAAAATGGTGAGGTCGCGCACGCTCATTTGCCTGTCGCCATGCTCGAAGTAGAACATCATGCCGAGCAGGAGGAGAAGGAACACGGTACCTACGCCGAGTATGTTGCGCCACATGCCCGGGGTGATGATGAAGTCGGTGGCGCGCCGGGGCTTCTCCGTCATCACCGTCTCGCTGGGCGGTATGGAGGCCAGGGCCAGGGCGGCGAAGGTATCCATGATGAGGTTGACCCACAGCATCTGGGTGACGGTGAGGGGCAGCTCCGTGCCGACGACGGCTCCGATGAGCACGATGAGTAAGGCCACGAAGTTGATGGTGAGCTGGAAGGCGATGAAGCGTTGTATGTTCTTGTAGAGCGACCGTCCCCACATCACGGCGGTGCCGATGCTCTTGAACGAGTCGTCGAGCAGGGTGATGTCGCTAGCCTCCTTCGCCACCGAGGTCCCCGTGCCCATGGAGAGTCCCACCTGGGCATGGTTGAGCGCGGGCGCGTCGTTGGTGCCGTCGCCGGTGACGGCCACCACGGCGCCCTTCTGCTGTAGCAGCTGCACGAGGCGTTGCTTGTCCGTGGGGCGTGCGCGCGACATGATCTTGAGGTCCATCACCCGGTCGAGCGCCTCCTCGTCGGTCAGCTCCGCGAAGGCCACGCCGGTGATGCGGTTGCGTTCGGTGTCGGTGCCGGGATTCCATAGCCCTATCTGTCGGGCTATCTCGGTGGCTGTTCCCGGGGTGTCGCCGGTCACTATCTTGACGTCGATGCCTGCCGATTGGCATTGGGCCACGGCCGCGGGAACATCGGGGCGGACGGGGTCTGAGATGGCCACCACGCCGAGGAAGCGGAGGTCGTTCCCGTCCACCAGCTCGACGCAGTCGTTCGGCTCGTTGTCGCCCACGATCTTGTAGGCGAAGCCGAGGGTACGCATCGCCATGTTTTGGTAGGCCAGCAGTCGCGCCTCCACGGTGGGGCGGTAGCTTTCGGCGGGCTTGTCGCCGTCGGGCAGCGCCACCACGCCGCACTTGCCCAGCACGATCTCGGGGGCGCCCTTCACGTAGAGCACCTTCTTGCCCGCGAGGGGCGACCGCACCAGCGTGGCCATGAACTTGCGCTCGGTGGAGAAGGTGAGCTGGTCGAGCACTTTCGCCTGTTCGCGGAGCGCGAGGTAGTCGCGTCCCTCGCCGTTGAGCCACAGCAGCAGGGCCACTTCGGTGGGGTTGCCCACGCCCTTGGGCTTCGCGCCGTCGGCAGTCTCCTCGAGGAAGGCGGTGGAGTTGCAGCTGATGCCCTCGGCGATGAAGCGGCTCGACTCGTCGTCGGCCAGCCGTCCGCCGTCCCTGAGGGTATAGAAGTTGGGCTCGTGCACCTGCATGAGGTTCTGTGTGAGCGTGCCCGTCTTGTCGGTGCATATCACGGTGATGGCGCCCATCGTCTCGCAGGCGTGCATCTTGCGCACTAAATTGTTGGTGGAGAGCATGCGCCGCATGTTGAGCGCCAGGCTGAGGGTGACGCTCATGGGCAGTCCCTCGGGCACGGCCACCACGATGAGGGTGACGGCCATCATGAAGTACTTCAGGGTGCGTTCCACCACGGGCATCCAGGCCTCCCAGCCCCGCAGGGAGCCGAAGTCGAAGTAGAGCAGCACGTCCTTGACGAAGAAGATGAGGAAGGCCAGCCCCGCCACGGTGAAACCTACCCGTCCGATGAGCTTGGCCAGCTTGGTGAGCTGTAGGTTGAGGGGCGTAGGCTCGAGGTTCTCCTCGCTGCTCTGCCGGGCTACCTTGCCGATCTCGGTGGCGTCGCCCACGTGCAGCACGCGCATGGCGCCGTGTCCGTCGACTACGGTGGTGCCTCGCATTACGAGGTTGGAGGCGTAGGTGGCCTCGTCGTCAAATTCTTCGGGGAATATGGTCTTGTCGATGACGGGTTCGCCCGTCAGGTTCGATTCGTTCACTTGCATGGAGATAGCTTCGAGCAGTTCGCCGTCGGCGGGTATCTCCTCGCCCGTCTCGAGTAGCACGATGTCGCCTACCACTACGTCTTTGCGCGGTATTTCCTGCACGTGTCCGTTGCGTATCACCTTCACGAGGGTCTCCTCGTTGACGGCGTTCAAGAGGTCGAATTTCTTGCCCGCGTCGTACTCGAAAAAGAATCCGATGCCGGTGGCCAGCAGGATGGCGACGATGATGCCGATGGTTTCGGCATACTCGTTCTCGACGATGGAGATGATGAGCGAGAAGAACGCGGCCACGAGCAGCACGCGCACCACGGGATCCTCAAACTTCTCGAGGTAGAGTCTCCACATCGAAGGGCGTTTAGGTGGTGTGAGCAGGTTGACGCCATGGGCTTCCCTGCTTAGTCGGACTTCTTCGTCCGTAAGTCCAGGTTGATGGAGTGGTTCTTTGTTATTGGCATTCATGATTCTTACGAATATCACGCACTTATTTTTTAGTCAGGGCGCGAATATACGACAATTTTCGCTTCGTCACACATTCCTCGCACATAGATTGAACAAATGGAGAAGGGTGTTTGTTTAATAGATGAACAAATAGCACTAAGTTTAATCCAAGTAAAAACTGTCAGTATGAAAAAGTACATTTGCGTAGTTTGCGAGTACATCTACGACCCCGAGTTGGGTGATCCGGATGGCGGAATTCCCGCCGGCACATCGTTTGAAGATATCCCCGACGATTGGGTATGTCCGCTATGTGGCGTGGGCAAGGAAGACTTCGAGCCTTACGAAGGGTAAAAAACAAAGGAGACAAAAAGACAAGGGGACGAGCCGGCGAAGGGAATACCTTCGCTTAGCTCGTCCCCTTCGACTGTTTATCCTTACTGCTGGTCCCCCTCAAGTCTGCACTCTCACGTTTCCTGACTTCGTCAATGCGCCATCCATTTTCTCACCCCTCGAAGAAGTGTCAGGCAAGGTCCTATCCCGGAGACGCGAAAGCTTTATGCAAATCCGCATGAAACGAAAAGCCCGGGCTTTTTTCTCCGCTCGCGAAATCTGATTACAAAAGCTCGGGCTTTTTTCTCCATTCCCGAAATCTGATTACAAAAGCCCGGGCTTTTTTCTCCATTCCCGAAATCTGATTACAA
>JAISIZ010000089.1 GCA_031261785.1 Mediterranea sp. (in: CFB group bacteria) | reverse complement strand
TTTGTAATCAGATTTCGGGAATGGGAAAAAAAGCCCGAGCTTTTGTAATCATACTTCGGGAATGGAGAAAAAAGCCCGAGCTTTTGTAATCAGATTTCGGGAATGGAGAAAAAAGCCCGGGCTTTTGTAATCAGATTTCGAGAATGGAGAAAAAAGCCCGGGCTTTTGTAATCATACTTCGAGAATGGAGAAAAAAGCCCGGGCTTCTCGTCTCATGCGGATTTGCATGAAGCTTTCGCGTCTTCGAGATAGGTCCTTGCATGACGCCTCTTCGAAGGATGAGAAAAAAGGGGTGGCGCATTGACGAAGTCAGGAAGTCCGGGCTTCCAAACTTCTTGCCGCTCCGGCACAAAACGAAGTCCCGCGAAGGGCATCGGGGCATCAACCTCCGTGCGCAGCTTCGCGAGACTTAAAAATAAAGGGTGTAGCGTCCTTTTATGTTATTCGCTTATGAAAGAGTATTCGTCGTGTTTCCCTTCGTTTGTCTCACAGTTTCCTGACTCCCTTGCGGGGCACGTCTATCTCTTTGGGATCGCCCTTATAGCCAATGTTGCCCGCACCCGAGATTCTCGCCTTCAGCTTCTCGGTGGCGTAGCATTTCACGTCACCCGATCCGGAGATACCGACGGATACGCTACCCGCCTTCAGCTCGTCGGCGCGGATGTTTCCCGCCCCGGAGATGCGCATGTCGATAGTGCCCGAGGTACCGCCGAGACGCAAGTCGCCCGAGCCGTTGATTGCGAACGAGCACGAGGCGCTCTCTATCCCCTTGAGGTCTACCCTGCCCGAACCATTGATCTTTACCGAAAGGTCGCGGCATCGCATAGCCTCACCTTTGATGTTTCCCGAACCGTTGATAGTGACGCTCAAGTCACCTTGGCTGTTCACTCCGTTGGCGAACATGACGTTGCCCGCGCCATTGATGGACAGGCCATTCAGCTCCGGCGAATAGACACGGTAGGAGAGCTTGCTATCGCCACGTACCCGCACGCCTTTCTTGTACTTGAGATACAGTGTCCCACCCTCCACGAAAACGTCCAATTTCTCGACGACGTTGTCGGAACCATAGATTTCCACGCGTGGCTCGTCACCCTGACGGTACGCCACGTTCCCGCTTCCCTGAAGGTTGACGGCGTGGAAGTTGTCCATTTTCATCTCTTTCGTGATGTAATTCTTGCTTGCCGTGACATACTCTCCCCCGACACAGCCCGATGCGAATACCATCAGCAGTATGGCGGCAAGCGCGCAGCCCAAAACTCTTGTTTTCATAACGATTCCTGTTTTTTAAAGTTTATATTTAGTAGACGTGGCCCCGGCGGATAAAGTTGCACGTCCCACTCACTTTTTTTATGGGCGCATCCTTTTTTTCACTATTTTTGCCCCATTTCCAGAATAAAGGAAGCCATACGCGCTATGACAGGCATTATCATTGAAGACCAGGAACTCGGACGCATCGTGGCGAAACTCAATCCCCGCGCCAAGCGGTACGTGTTCAGGATGAAGAGCGACGCCATCTACCTGACGCTCCCTCCGGGAACCACGCGCGAAGGGATGCTGAAAGCCATCGACGACGTACGTCCACGGCTGCTCGCCCGTCGGCCTGACGTGCCGGCCCAACGGCTCATTGACCTCTCTTTCACCATCCGGACGGAACACTTCAACCTCTCGCTGCGACAAGGCATCTCACCCCGTTTCCTCGCCCGCTCCGAATGGGGACGGACAGAAATCATCTGCCCACCCAACGCCAACTTCGCCGACGAGAGCCTACAGACCTGGCTGCGCAAAGTCATCGATGAGGAGCTACGCCGCAACGCCAAAGTTATCTTGCTGCCGCGCCTCATCGCCCTCGCCCGCGACAGTGGGCTGAAATACGCCGCCCTGAAGATCAGCTCCAGCCACGGACGCTGGGGAAGCTGCTCCAACCGCGGCGTCATCAACCTCTCCTTCTACCTGCTGTTGCTGCCGTCGCGCCTCATCGACTACGTTATCCTGCACGAGCTGTGCCACACCGTGGAGATGAACCACAGCGAACGCTTCTGGGCACTGCTCAACCTACACACCGACGGACGGGCGCACGAACTCCGCAATGAGCTGAAAAGCTATCGGACCACCTACGACGGCTAACTAACGTCCAATTGCAAAAATTGAGTAAATAAACGAGGACATCTTTCCTGTTTTCGTTCTATTTATCTATTTTTGTGCCGAATAACAAATAATACAGTTTGGTTATGAAACACTTAGAGAGACAATTCGCAGAGAAATTGTTGAAAATCAAAGCCATCAAGCTCCAGCCCGCCAATCCATTTACGTGGGCTTCGGGATGGAAATCGCCCTTCTATTGCGATAACCGCAAAACACTCTCCTACCCTTCGCTGCGCAACTTCGTGAAGACAGAAATCACACGCCTCATAATGGAACGTTTCCAGCAAGTCGACGCCATCGCGGGAGTGGCCACTGGCGCCATCCCACAAGGCGCCCTGGTAGCCGACGCCCTCAACCTGCCGTTCGTCTACGTACGTTCCACCCCAAAAGATCACGGACTGGAGAACCTCATCGAGGGCGAGCTTCGCCCGGGCATGAAAGTGGTGGTGGTCGAAGACCTCATCTCCACCGGGGGCAGCAGCCTCAAAGCCGTGGAAGCCATACGCCGCGACGGATGCGAGGTGATCGGCATGGTAGCCGCCTACACTTACGGCTTCCCCGTGGCCGAGGAAGCCTTCAAGAGCGCCAAGGTACCCTTGGTGACGCTCACCAACTACGAGGCCGTGCTCGACGCCGCCCTGCGCACAGGCTACATCGAGCCATCCGACGTGGAAACGCTCAACGAATGGCGCAAAGACCCCGCCCATTGGGACGTGGATAAATAACAGACCCGATATGACAAAATTCGAAAGTCCCATCAAGGTCATTCCGTATAGTCGCGAACGCGTCTATACCAAGCTGTCCGACCTCAACAATCTCGAGGCCATCAAGGAGCGCCTGCCCCAGGACAAGGTGGGAGAACTGGAATTTGACGCCGACACAATGAGCTTCTCCGTCCCCCCGGCCGGAAAGATCACCCTGCAAATCGTGGAGCGCACACCCTACGACTGCGTCAAATTCGCCACCACGCAATCTCCCCTACCCTTCAATCTGTGGATACAATTGGTAGAGACGGCACCCGAGGAGTGCAAGATGCGGATCACCATCGGCATGGAAGTCAACCCACTCATGAAAGCCATGATACAGAAGCCACTGCAAGAGGGACTGGACAAGATGGCCGACACGCTGGCGGCGATACATTATTAAAAGAGAAAATGGCAAAGAAACTTTGGGAGAAATCCGTGGAGGTAAACCGGGAGATCGACCGCTTCACCGTGGGACACGACCGTGAGATGGACCTCTACCTGGCTCCGTACGACGTGCTGGGGTCGATGGCCCACATCATCATGCTACAAAGCGTCGGCCTGCTCACCAAGGAGGAACTCACCGCCCTGCTGGCCGAACTACGAAAGATATACGCCCTGTCCGAACGGGGCGAGTTCGTCATCGAAGAGGGCGTGGAAGACGTCCATTCGCAAGTGGAGCTGATGCTCACCCGCACCCTGGGCGACGTGGGGAAGAAGATACACAGCGGACGCTCGCGCAACGACCAGGTACTGCTCGACCTCAAGCTCTTCACCCGTACCTGCATCAAGGAAATTGCCGAGGAAGTGGAGGAACTCTTCCACGTACTCATCCGGCAAAGCGAGCGCTACAAGGACGTGCTCATGCCCGGCTACACACACCTGCAAATAGCCATGCCCTCCTCCTTCGGACTCTGGTTTGGCGCCTACGCCGAGAGCCTGGTGGACGACATGCTCTTCCTGCAGGCCGCCTTCAAGATGTGCAACCGCAACCCCCTCGGCTCCGCCGCCGGTTACGGTTCCTCGTTCCCGCTCAACCGCACGCTCACCACCCGCCTGCTGGGATTCTCGTCGCTCAATTACAACGTGGTATACGCCCAGATGGGACGCGGCAAGATGGAGCGCAACGTCGCCTTCGCCCTGGCCTCCATAGCCGGTACCCTCGCCAAGCTGGCCTACGACGCCTGCCTCTTCAGCAGCCAGAACTTCGGCTTCGTGAAGCTGCCCGACGACTGTGTCACCGGCTCCAGCATCATGCCTCACAAGAAGAATCCCGACGTGTTCGAGCTGACGCGGGCCAAGTGCAACAAACTGCAAGCGCTGCCCCAACAAATCATGATGATAGCCAACAACCTCCCCTCGGGATACTTCCGCGACCTACAGATCATCAAGGAGCTATTCCTCCCCGCCTTCCAGGAGCTGGAGGACTGCCTGCGGATGACCAGCTACATCATGGACGCCATCCGGGTGAACCGTCACATCCTCGACGACACGAAGTACGACCTCATCTTCAGCGTAGAAGAAGTGAATCGCCTCACCCTCGAAGGCATGCCTTTCCGCGACGCCTACAAAAAGGTGGGACTCGACATCGAGGCCGGCTGCTTCACGCCCCGGAAAGAGGTGAGCCACACCCACGAAGGCAGCATCGGCAACCTATGCGACGACAAGATCGAGGAGCTGATGCGACGCGTCGTCGGCGGCTTCGACTTCGACACCATGCGACGGGCGGAGCGGGAACTCCTCGACGGAACGGCCGAAAGCTTGGTATAAAAGCCGGACCGCTGCTCCGGATCGTGTTGTCCGAAAATTCACGGGAGGCTATATCATAAATCGGAGCGGCTTTATTTTAGGCACGGATTACACGGATTACGCAGTCTTTTCCAGAACACAATGCCGCGAAATCCGTGTAATCCGTGCCTAAATATTCTCTTTCTGATAGCGCCTTTCACTTATGATACAGCCTCCCGTGAGTTTTTTAGACGTCCCACTTGACCGAAACGTTTTCGCCTTCGCTGACTTTTTGGCAGGAGATGTGTCAGCCAAAGCCCCATTTCTATTGTGGCACGCAGTTTGTTTCGCAGTAGACGTCTTCGTGCGGACGGCTTCCCCCGCGGGAAACGAAAGGAAGCGAAGACACTAACTGAATAATAACATATAAAAAGTATAACGATCATGGGAAAGATTATTGGTATTGATTTAGGAACCACGAACTCGTGCGTAGCCGTATTTGAGGGCAACGAGCCGGTGGTTATCGCGAACAGCGAAGGCAAGCGGACCACGCCTTCGGTAGTGGCTTTCGTGGATGGTGGCGAACGCAAGGTAGGCGACCCCGCCAAGCGACAGGCTATCACCAACCCCAAACGCACGGTATTCTCCATCAAGCGGTTCATGGGCGAGACGTGGGACCAGGTACAGAAAGAAGTGGCGCGCGTACCTTATAAAGTAGTGAAGGGCGACAACAATATGCCGCGAGTGGACATCGACGGACGGCTGTACACGCCGCAGGAAATCTCCGCCATGATTCTCCAGAAAATGAAGAAGACGGCCGAGGATTACCTGGGACAAGAGGTGACGGAAGCGGTGATCACCGTGCCGGCTTACTTCTCGGACTCGCAACGCCAAGCCACGAAAGAGGCCGGACAGATAGCCGGACTGGACGTGAAGCGTATCGTGAACGAGCCGACGGCCGCCGCGCTGGCCTACGGATTAGACAAGGCGCACAAGGACATGAAGATCGCCGTGTTCGACTTGGGTGGCGGTACATTCGATATCTCCATCCTCGAGTTTGGTGGCGGCGTGTTCGAGGTGCTCTCGACCAACGGCGACACCCACCTGGGAGGCGACGACTTCGACCAAGTCGTTATCAACTGGCTGGTACAGGAGTTCAAGAACGATGAGGGAGGCGACCTCACGCAAGACCCCATGGCGCTGCAACGCCTGAAGGAGGCTGCCGAGAAGGCGAAGATAGAACTCTCGTCGTCCACCAGCACCGAGATCAACCTGCCATATATCATGCCGGTAGGCGGCGTGCCCAAGCATTTGGTGAAGACGCTGACACGCGCCAAGTTCGAATCGCTGGCACACGACCTCATACAAGCCTGCCTCGAGCCTTGCAAGAAAGCGATGGGCGACGCCGGACTGTCGAACGCCGACATTGACGAGGTCATCCTCGTAGGTGGCTCGTCGCGTATCCCCGCCGTACAGAAACTTGTTGAAGACTTCTTCGGCAAGGTGCCCTCGAAGGGCGTGAACCCCGACGAGGTGGTTGCCGTGGGCGCCGCCGTGCAAGGTGCCGTGCTGACCGACGAGATCAAGGGCGTAGTCCTGCTGGATGTCACCCCGCTGTCGATGGGCATCGAGACCATGGGAGGCGTGATGACGAAGCTGATCGACGCCAACACCACCATCCCCGCCCGCAAGAGCGAGACCTTCTCCACCGCCGCCGACAACCAGACGGAAGTCACCATACACGTGCTGCAAGGCGAACGCCCCATGGCGGCACAAAACAAGTCCATCGGACAGTTCAACCTCACCGGCATCGCGCCGGCACGACGCGGCATCCCGCAGATCGAGGTGACATTCGACATCGACGCCAACGGCATCCTGAAGGTATCGGCCAAGGACAAGGCCACCGGCAAGGAGCAAGCCATCCGCATCGAGGCATCCAGCGGCCTAAGCAAGGAGGAGATCGAACGGATGAAGGCCGAGGCCGACGCCAACGCCGAGGCAGACAGGAAGGAACGCGAGAGGGTGGACAAGCTGAACCAAGCCGACAGCGTGATATTCACCACCGAAAACCAACTGAAGGACTTGGGCGACAAGCTCTCCGCGGAGAAGAAGGCTCCCATCGAGGCTGCCCTGCAGAAGCTGAAAGACGCGCACAAGGCACAAGACCTGGCCGGCATCGACGCCGCCATGGCCGAGGTGAACACCGCCTTTCAGGCCGCCAGCGCCGAGATGTACGCGCAGAGCGGAGCGCAAGGCGGGGCACAGGCCGGACCCGACATGAACGCCGGCGGCGGCGCCGGGCAGCACCAAGAAGGCGAGAAGCACGGCGACAACGTGCAGGATGCTGATTTCGAGGAAGTGAAATAAAGGGAAACGCCCATATCATCCCATAAACAATCGAGAAGGGAGCGGGTCGCGCACAGGCGGCTCGCTCCTTCTTTTTTGTAACACGACCGCACTTTTTTCACAAATATGTCCTCCTGCGTTCATTTCTTTTCGTTTTTCTTTGGAACACTTAGGAATGTTTTCCTATCTTTGCGGACTAAACGGGAGTTCTTTTAGACGTTTCGTCTACTATCCTTGATTAAGAAAGAAAGTAAAACAATGAGCGAGAGTGATTATTCTTCCATGACAGCCTCGTACAGTGGTACGATTAAGAGCGACAGGAGTTTTAAATGATTCTATTATGCAAGAACATCGACGTTACAACAAAGTGCTTCACCTTGCCCTGATTCTGGGCGATCTTGCCATTTTGAATCTACTCATGTGGCTTTTTACGGTTTGGGGCGGTAAAATGTTTTGGTGCCTCGGCACCAACTGTACCGTCCAGCAAGGCATGGGACTGATGTCCCTATGTTATATGCTGTGCTCCGCCCAATCGGGTGTTATCCTCTACCGCCTGCTGGTCAGCAAGTCGGAAATCGTGCTGCACGTGATGTATCGGATGATCTTCTTCATTTTCCTTTCACTATGCATGCTCTCCCTGTTCAATTTCCACTTCAGCCAGGCACGCCTTTTCGGAACGTTCTACATCAGCTTCATCGTATCGGTCGTCCTGTTCAGGATCACGGTGCGCTACGCCATCACGCGCTACCGCAAGCGCCAGAACAACCTCCGGAGAATCCTCCTGCTGGGAGGCAACCAGAACATCCTCGAGCTGTACGAGGCAGTGACACGGAACCCGATGATGGGCTTCCAGGTGATCGGCTATTTCGACGATGAGCCATACGCCGGTTATCCCGCGACACTGCGTTACCTGGGAACTCCCGCCGACGTGCTGCCCTACCTCGACGCGCACACCGGCCTGGTGGACGAGCTTTATTGCAACCTGCCATCCGTGCGGAGCGCCGAGATCATGCGAGTGATCAACTACTGCGAGGGCCATATCATCCGCTTCTACAGCGTGCCCAACCTGCGCAACTACCTGAAAAGGCGCATGCACCTCCAACTCATCGAAAACGTGCCCATACTCTCCATCCGGCGCGAACCGCTCATGAAATCCGAGAACCGGCTCATGAAGCGGGCGTTCGACATCTGCGTATCGGGATTCTTCCTCTGCACCGCCTTCCCTTTCATCTACCTCATCATAGGGGCGCTCATCAAGATAAGCTCCCCCGGACCCATATTCTTCAAGCAGAAACGCAATGGCGTGGACGGAAAGGAGTTCTGGTGCTACAAGTTCCGCTCCATGAAGGTGAACGTCGACTGCGACAGCGTGCAAGCCAAGAAGGACGATCCCCGCAAGACGAAGATCGGAAACTTCATACGACGCACGAACATCGACGAAATACCGCAACTCATCAACGTACTGCGAGGCAACATGTCGCTGGTGGGACCGCGCCCGCACATGCTGAAGCACACGGCGGAGTACCGGAAGATTATTAGCAAGTACATGGTGCGCCACCAAGTGAAGCCCGGCATCACCGGCTGGGCACAGGTGACCGGGTTCAGGGGTGAGACCGACGAGATCTGGCAAATGGAGGGACGCGTGGAGCGAGACATCTGGTACCTCGAGCACTGGACGTTCCTGCTCGACCTCTACATCATCTACCTCACCATAGCGAACATGATACGGGGCGACAAAGCGGCCTACTGAAACGAATCAAAAAAAGGAAAGCCAATGACAATATATTCATAACGCAATCAATAACATAAAAGATGAAAAGTTCATTAAGGAGAAGAGGCAGCCTGGCGCTGCTATGGGTAGGACTGGCGGCACTGGCCTCGTGCACCTCGTACAAGAACGTGCCTTACCTACAAGACGTCGACAAAGTAAACCAAGCCATACAGACCGAGGAACTATACGACGCCAAGATCATGCCAAAGGATTTGCTCACCATCGTGGTTTCGTGTACCGATCCCGAGCTGGCCATACCGTTCAACCTTACCGTGGCGACACCCGTCAGCCAGGCCAACACCAAGATAAACACCACCTCGCAGCCATCCTTGCAGACCTATCTGGTAGACAACGACGGTAAGGTGACCTTCCCCGTGTTGGGCGACCTGCGACTGGGAGGATTGACAAAACGGGAAGCGGAGCAATTCATCATCGGGAAGCTGAAGCCCTACCTCAAGGAGACACCCATCGTCACCGTGCGCATGGTGAACTACAAGATCTCGGTCATCGGCGAAGTGGCCCATCCGGGCAGCTTTGTCGTCTCCAACGAAAAGGTCAACCTGCTCGAGGCATTGGCCATGGCCGGCGACATGACCGTGTACGGAAGACGCGACGACGTAAAACTGATACGCGAAGACGCCAGTGGCAGGCAACAGATCATCACCCTCAACCTCAACAAGGCCGAGACGGTGCTCTCGCCCTACTACTGGCTGCACCAGAACGACGTGGTATACGTCACCCCCAACAAGACCAAGGCGAAGAACTCCGACGTCGGCACCAGCACCAGCCTATGGTTCTCGGCCACGTCCATCCTCATCTCCGTGGCCAGCTTATTATACAACATCCTAAAATAACGACAAACTCAAGATGGAAGAAAAGCATATATACAGCAACTCCGGCGAACAGGAAGAGGACAAATTGGACTTCAGCGAACTGTTCTTCAAATACTTCATGTACTGGCCTTGGTTTGCCGGAGCGATAATGGCGTGCGCCATCGCCGCGTGGATCTACCTGCGCATGACCACCCCGGTATACAACGTGACAGCCACCGTCCTCATCAAGGACGACAAGAAAGGGGGCAGCTCGGGTATGGCCAACGAACTGGACAACATTGGCCTTGGCAGCGTGCTCTCCTCCTCGCAGAACATCGACAACGAGATAGAGGTGCTGAAGTCCAAGACACTCGTCAAGGACGTGGTCGAACTCCTCAACCTATACATTATCTATAAGAACGAGGACTACATACCCGCTCAGGAGCTGTACCTCAACTCACCCGTACGCGTGAGCTTCACCCCACAGGAGGCCGAAAAACTTAACACCCCGCTGAAGGTGAGCATGAAGCGACTGCCGAAAGGGGCACTGGACGTGATGGTGGACAACAATGGCGAACAATTAGAGAAACACTTCGACAAGCTGCCCGCCGTGCTGCCTACCGAGGTAGGCACGCTGGCCTTCACCTTCGCCCCCGACAGCGTACCCACCGCCGACGTGCAGGAAATAGAGGCCGTCATCTCGCGACCGATGTCCGTCACCAAGTCGTACGTCGCCAACCTCTCCATCGAGCCGACCTCGAAGACCACCTCCGTGGCCACCGTGTCGCTCAAGTCCACCTCCACGGCCCGCGGAAAGGATTTCATCAACAAGCTGCTCGAGGTGTACAACATCAACACCAACAACGACAAGAACGAGGTGGCGCAAAAGACCGCCGAGTTCATCAACGAGCGCATACTCATCATCTCCAAGGAGCTGGGCAGCACGGAGAAAGATCTCGAGACCTTCAAGCGGCAGGCAGGCATCACCGACCTGAGCAGCGACGCGCAGCTCGCCCTTAGCGGAAACGCCGAGTACGAGAAGAAGAAAGTCGACAACCAGACCCAAATCAACCTCGTGACCGACCTGCAGAAGTATATGCACGACAAACAGTACGAGGTGCTGCCCAGCAACATCGGGCTGCAAAACGCCATCCTGTCGGACAACATCGACAACTACAACAGCATGCTCATCGAGCGCAAGCGGTTGCTACGCACCTCCACCGAGAACAACCCCACCATCATCAACCTCGACGTGAGCATACAGTCCATGGCCGACAACCTGCGCGTCTCGCTCGACCGCGTGCTGCGTACCCTGCAAATCACCAAGGCCGAGATCGACCGCGAGGCGAACCGCTACACCAGCCGCATCAACGACGCGCCCGGGCAAGAGAGGGAACTGGTAGGCATCAAACGACAACAAGAGATAAAAGCCAACCTCTACCTCATGCTCTTGCAGAAACGCGAGGAGAACGCCATCACCCTCGCCGCCACGGCCAACAACGCCAAGATCATCGACGACGCGCTGGCCGACGAGATACCCGTATCGCCAAAAGGGAAAATGATCTACCTCGTAGCCATCGTCCTGGGCATAGCCATCCCCGTGGGAATCATTTACCTCATAGACCTGACCCGCTTCAAGATCGAGACACGCACCGACGTGGAGAAGATCACCCACCTACCCATAGTGGGCGACATACCGTTGGTGGACAACCTGAAAGAAACGCACTCGTCGATAGTTGTCTTCGAGAACGAGAACACGATGATGAGCGAGACGTTCCGATCCATCCGGACCAACCTGCAATTCATGCTGAAACCGAAAGAGAACGTCATACTGGTGACCTCCACCATCGCCCACGAAGGCAAGTCGTTCTTCTCGGCCAACCTCGGCATCAGCTTATCACTGCTGGGCAAGCGGGTAGTCATCGTGGGATTGGACATTCGCAAGCCCGGCCTGAACAAGGTGTTCAACATCTCCAGGAAGGAAGAAGGAATCACCCAATTCCTCTCCGACCCGAGCGTGGACTTGATCGGTTTAGCGCAACGTATAGAAAAGAATCCGAACCTATACGTACTCCCCGGCGGTATGGTACCACCCAACCCCACCGAGCTGCTGGCACGAGATAGCCTCGACATGGCCATCGACAAGCTAAAGAACGAATTCGACTTCGTGATTCTCGACACCGCCCCCGTCGGCATGGTCACCGACACGCTCCTGATAGGGCGCACGGCCGACCTGTCGGTCTACACCTGCCGCGCCGAATACACGCACAAAAGCGAATTCACGCTCATCAACGAGCTGGACAGCGAGAAGAAACTCCCCAACATCTGCGTCATCCTCAACGGCCTGGATACCTCAAAGAAGAAGTTCGGCTACTACTATGGCTATGGCAAGTACGGACAATACGGCCGATACAACTCCACCGGCCGTAAGTATGGATATGGATACGGATACGGGGAAAAGGAAGAGAAGAAGAAGAAGAAGGAAATTAAGAATTAAGAATGAAGAATGGGCCGCGTGAGGAGGTATACTTCCCTCGCGCGGCCCATTCTTCATCCTTAATTCTTAATTTCCAAACCGCTTCGCCTGCTCTTCGATCAGTTCCTTGTCGTCGAAGTAGTTGATCTTCATCGCCCGTTTCACTTCGTCCAGCGTATCGGCGGCCGCGGCTTGGGCCACCTCGCATCCCTTTCGCAACATCTCGTAGATGGCGGGTATGTCGCGGCTGAACTCCTTGCGACGCTCGCGGATCGGCTCCAACGTCTCCTGCATGATGGCGTTGAGGAAACGTTTCACCTTTACATCGCCCAGACCGCCACGGCGGTAGTGCGCCTTCAGCTCTTCCAGATCGACGTACTCGGGGAGATAACGTCCGAAGTGCTCGGGACGGCTGAAAGCGTCGAGGTACGTGAAGACGGTGTTGCCCTCTATCTTGCCCGGGTCCTGCACCCTCAGGTGTCCGGGGTCAGTGTACATGTTCATGATCTTCTTCTGCACCTCGTCGGCTGTCTCGGCCAGGTAGATGCTGTTGCCCAGCGACTTGCTCATCTTGGCCTTGCCGTCGGTGCCGGGCAGGCGGAGGCAGGCCGCGTTGTCGGGCAGCAAGATCTCGGGTTCCACCAACGTCTCTCCGTAAATGTAGTTGAAGCGGCGCACGATTTCGCGCGCCTGTTCCAGCATCGGTTCCTGGTCCTCGCCCGCGGGAACGGTGGTGGCTTTGAAGGCGGTGATGTCCGCCGCCTGGCTGATGGGGTAAGTGAAGAATCCTACGGGGATGCTCGTCTCGAAGTTTCGCATCTGTATCTCGGTCTTCACCGTCGGGTTGCGCTGTAGGCGAGAGACGGTTACCAGGTCCATGTAGTAGAAGCTCAGCTCGCAAAGCTCGGGGATTTGCGACTGAATGAAGAGCGTCACCCGCCCGGGGTCGAGGCCACAGGCCAGGTAGTCCAACGCCACCTCAATCACGTTCTGTCGCACTTTCTCGGGGTTGTCGATATTGTCGGTCAATGCTTGCGCGTCGGCAATGAAGACGAACATCTTGCTATAGTCGCCCGCGTCCTGCAGCTCTATCCTGCGCCTCAACGAACCTACGTAGTGACCGATATGCAGGCGTCCGGTAGGGCGGTCGCCGGTCAGTATGATTCTCTTTTTTTCCATCTATGAAACCTAATTATATGATAATTGGCGGCAAACTTACACAATATTTCCCAACTATTCGGCGTATGTAGCAAAATAGTTGTATTTTTGTCCACCGTGTGTGCAATCCCCATATACCGAATTTGCCAGATGAGACAAATATACACCTTGCTGACGACCCTCTTCCTGCTCGCCCTCACCACCACGGCGTGGGGACAGCGGCAGACCGCCACTCCCCGACGCGGCGAGGGTATCTCAGCCTTCCTGATCCGCCACGACCGCTCCCCGCGCGTGTACTACGACGACTTCGTCGAGCTGAACCGCCGCAAGCTGGGCAAAGGGAAGTCGCTCCTCCACGGAGTGGCCTACACCATCCCGCCGCTGAAGAGCGGGAGCGAGGAGAAAAGCGAGAGCAATGCCAAGGCGAGAATCCCGTCCACACGCGTCGAACCGCTGTTAGGCAAGCGCGACGCCGAGGTGAAAATCAGCTCCAACCGCCTGGCAGGTTGCTGCTTCTACGTGGTGAGCGGGCATGGCGGCCCCGACCCCGGCGCCATAGGGCGGATAGGCAAGCACCAGCTGCACGAGGACGAGTACGCCTACGACATCGCTCTCCGCCTGGCCCGCAACCTGATGCAGGAAGGCGCCGAGGTGCGCGTCATCATACAAGACGCCAAGGACGGCATACGCGACGACGCCTACCTCGCCAACAGCAAGCGGGAGACCTGCATGGGCGAGGCCATCCCCCTGAACCAGACACGACGCCTCGCCCAACGATGCCAGAAGATCAACGCCCTCTACCGGAAAGACCGCAAGCGTTACAGCTACTGCAGGGCCATCTTCATACACGTCGACAGCCGAGGCAAGGGCAACCAGACCGACGTATTCTTCTACCACTCCAAGAAGACGGCGGAAAGCAAGCGGCTGGCCGGCAACATGAAGAAGACCTTCGAGGCCAACTACAACGAGCACCAACCCAACCGCGGATTCAGCGGCACGGTGAGCGGACGCAACCTGTATGTCCTCGCGCAGACCACTCCCGTCTCCGTATTCGTGGAGCTGGGCAACATCCAGAACAGCTTCGACCAGAAACGGCTCATCATGAAGGACAATCGCCAGGCGCTGGCCAAGTGGTTGATGGAAGGATTCCTCCGGGACCATAAAGGCGGATGACAAGAATCCGATTCGTCGATAAAATTGGCCGAATCGTCGTCATAATATGCCCAATCGTCTATTTCTTTTTGTGGCAACCTCCAGAAGATATACCTTTGTCGTGCGTAAAGCTTCACGAGAAGAAGCGTGATACGCCCCATGAGCAAGGTTTTATCAGCTTGATTATAAAATATTTGGTTGTGATGAACAAAACATACTTTAGTATGTTATATATAGAGCAAATCAACCTGATAAGGCGCTTATAGGTATGAGAATATATATAAACGATATAGTTATGCCTCCCGGCATAACAGGTAAGATTGCATAGTAGTTTTGTCGTGTTTTATTTTGTGTTTGTGTTGTGACGGTATTTCGATGGGAATCGGAGTACCGTTTTTCTTTCCCCCTCCCCGCCGTCCGGAGCGTACGCGGCGTCACTACACGGATAAAAACGGAGCACCGGGGAAAAACTATGTTTGTCTTGTGCCATCTTTTATAAAGCCGTTCACTTGCGAGACTCTGGAATCCGCCCCCTTTCGCGCCGCCGCGAGAACCTCACGCCGGCGGCACGGGACCTTCGCGCCGTCGCGAAACACTCATGTCGCGAACAGGGACGTTTATCGCCACCGCGAACCCCTCAAGCCAGCTACATGGACACTTCGCGCCGCCGCGAAAAGCCCATGCCGCGAACAAGGACGATTCGCGCCGCCGCGAAAAGCCCGCGCACGCCGCGTGGAGTGTTCGCGCCGCTGCGATGGCTCCCCGCACGCCGCGTGGGATCCGCACGGTGCGGATAGCCTCCCGCAAGGATGTCTCGCGATGTGCCACCTCACGTACGCCCCCCAAGCATACGTCGCCACCCTCTACACCGCATTTGAAGTTGACGAGGAGACGACACTGGATAAACACAGGTTTTCGCTGGTGCCCCATAAAAACCTTGCGTAACTTCAAATAAGTCCCTACATTCGCGCAAAGAATCTAAAAAAACAAAGACCATACATCATGCCCAACTTTTTAAAGTCGCTCTTCTCCGGCAAGCCAGAAGACGCGGAGAACGAGAAACAGAAAGCCGAACGCAAGAAGTTCGAAGTGTTCAAGTACGACGGGCTGCGCGCCCAACGCATGGGACGGTTGGACTACGCCGTGAAATGCTTCAAGGAGGCGCTCGCCATCGACGAGGACTTCGAGACCATGAGCTACCTCAGCCAAGTGTACATCCAGACGGGCGAGTACACCCTAGCCCGGGAGCTGCTCGAGAAGATGACTGTCATGGAGCCACACGTGCCTCACACCTTCCTCACCTTGGCCAACGTGTGCTACGTGCAGGAGGACTACGCCGCCATGCGGAAAGCCGCCAGCGAGGCCATCGCCCTCGAGGAGGGGAACGCCATGGCCCACTACCTGCTCGGCAAGGCCCTCAAGGGAGAGGGCGACGAAGTGGAGAACATCGCCCACCTCACCCAGGCCATCACGCTGAGAGACGATTTCACGGAAGCGCGCTTGGCACGAGCCGAGGCGTTCCTCGCCCTGAAACGATACGGGGAGGCCATGGAGGATATCGACACCATACTGGCGCACAACCCCGAAGAGGAAGTGGCCATCCTGCTGCGGGGAAAGGTACGCGAGGGCACCGACAAGCCCGACGAGGCCGAGAACGATTACCGCCTCGTCACCGAGATCAATCCTTTCAACGAGCAGGCTTATCTCTACCTCGGGCAGCTCTACATCGACCAGAAGAAGTTCACCGAAGCCATCGACCTCTTCGACGAGGCCATCGACCTCAACCCCAACTTCGCCGAAGCCTACAAAGCGCGCGGACACGCCAAGCTACTGGGCGGCGACAAGGAAGGGGCGGCAGCCGACACGAAGACAGCCATGGAACTGAAGCCCGAAGCGCCTGGAGGCGACGGCTTCAAGGTTCCCGACCTCGGCGGCAGACAGGAGGTGTTGCCGGGAATCTTTTGAGCGATGGCTTATATCAGCCCTCGATCTTCCACCCCGTGATGCCCCGCGCCCCCCTATCGTAGTTGACGCCCACCTTCACCACCTTACGGTGGCCGGCCTCGTAGGGGATGGCGTAGCCTTTCTCATTGATTTGCTCCAAGGCCTCATCGGGCGTGGAATCCACCTTGAGTTCGAAGACGTAGACGCATTCTTTGTTTTCGACGATGGCGTCGGCACGTCCCGCCGCGGTTTTCACCTGCGTGTGGACAAACTGCCCCATCAGCGCGAAAAGAATATAGAAAATGGTCTCGAACCGCGATTCGTTGTCTGCCTTCCTCTCGTAAGGGATGGAGGCGACAAACGCTTGGAGGACGGTCATGCATCGCTCCGCGTCGCCGTCGGTAAGTGCGTCGATCATATCGACAACGCTCATCCCGTTCTCTATGGCCGTGCGTCCCGACAGTGAGGGGAGCAACGCACGCAAGAATCCATAGCGCACTTCCTCGTTGGGGTAGCCCAAGGTGTAGATACCGTTCCGGTAATCCTTGATGGTGAGATAGCCGCTTTGGTAAAGCACGGGGATGGGGTCGGTCAACGTGTCGACCGGGACGTCGAAGGCCTCGGACACCGCCCTGCATCCCTCCAGCGTCATGGGGTCGACGTTTCGTTCCTTGAGCAGCTTCATCAAGAAGGTAGGAGTGCCCGTGGAAAACCAATAGCTATCGTATTCTTTCTTTTTCAACACATTGATGATGCTGAACGGGTTGTAGATGTCCTCGCTCCGATGATTGAAATGGTACCCGTCGTACATTCGCTTGAGGTGGGCACAAGCCTCTTCGTACGTCTCTTCGTTGACCTGTCCCAATGCCTCGACGCTCTCTTTCAGGCAGGTGAACAGCTCCGTCTCGGTGATGCCGCAGATGCTACCGTATGCGGGATCCATGCTGATGTTGTCCAAGTTGTTCAGCTCGCTGAAGATGCTCATCTGGCTGAACTTGGTAATGCCGGTGATGAAGAGCAGGCGGATATATTTCCCACAGTCCTTCAGCGGACTGAAAAAACTGCGCATGGTGTTCCTCAAGTCCTCACGCAGCTTATCCTGCCCGACGGTTCCGAGAATGGGAGAATCGTATTCGTCAATCAGGACGACGACGCGCTCTCCCGTCTGCTCGTAGGCTCGGCGGATCACACCCTTGAATCGAGCGGCATACGTATTTTCCGCGGTTCCGCTACCGTAGGCCTTCTCCCATTCAAGGAGTTGAACATCCAATAGCGTGTGCAGGTCTATCACTTCGTTATAGCGCGTGCTGGCGAACGAGATGTGCAGTACGGGATGAACTGTCCAGTCTTTCTCCAGTTTCTCCATGGCCAATCCTTCGAAGAGGTACTTCTTCCCCTCGAAGTAGGCTTTCAGCGTGGTGAGCAGCAAGCTTTTCCCAAAACGCCGGGGACGGCTCAGGAAGCAGGTGCGGCTGGTATTGGCCAATTGGTACACCAAATCGGTCTTATCCACGTACACATAGTTGTTCGTACGCAAATCCTCGAAGTCTTGCACCCCTATCGGGAATACACGGGTTGGAAGTGTCGCCATAATCAGTCAGTTTGGGGATTCATCGCGAAGATAGTTTTTTTCGTCGAGAAAACCCTACTTCTTCATTTTTTCCCGCAGCTTGGTGAGGTAGCGGCGCATGCCGTCGGCATCCTTGTTCTCGATGATGGTGAGCAGGTTCTTCAGCTCCGTGCGGATATGGGCCACCTGGCCCGGCGTGCGGGGATTGAAGAGAATCTCTTGCAGCAGGAAGTCGTCCTCGCTAAGCAGGCCCTGCGCGATGGCCCAATGTTTCTTGAAGGTGGTGCCCGGCGCCTCCTGGTGTTTCATCACGGCGGTGAAGACGAAGGTGGAGACGAACGGGATGGAGAGCGAGTAGGCCACCGTCTCGTCGTGCTCCTCGAAGGTGTACTCGAAGATGCGCAGGTGGAGCGTCTGGTAGAGGTCTTTGAAGAAGATACGTCCCAGGTGGTCGCCCTCGCTGATGATGATGGCGTTCTCGTTGCTCAAGTTGCTCAGGCTCGCGAACGTGGGACCGAACATGGGGTGCGAGGAGACATAGCGGAACCCGCTCTCCTCGTAGAACGCCTTCAGCCCCGACTTCACGGAAGCGATGTCGCTGATGATGCAGTCGCGCGGCAGCAGCGGCAACACTTGCCTGAACGCCTCGAGCGTGTACTTCACCGTGACGGCGTTGATGACCAGCTCCGGCTCGAACGCCTGAATCTCCTCCAGGCTCGTGAACCGATACGTGTTGTACACGAAACGCAGCTGATGCGGATCGACATCATATACCGCCGTCTCGTGCTGAAAACTCAAGATGTCTGTAAAGAAGGAGCCCATCTTGCCGGCTCCAAGGATCAAGACTTTCATTAGTGATTAGTGAGTAGTGATAAGTGAGTAGTGATTAGTGATTAGTGAGTAGTGATTAGTGATTGGTCAGGGAACGGTGAGACACGGCACGCCACGTCTCCACGGTGCACGGGCTAATCACTTATCACTAACCACTAATCACTTATTTATAATTTCCATCTGTTGCCTCACCGATTCCTCGTGTATGGCCTCGAAGATCTGCTTCATGAAGTCGGCGGCCATGCCGCACTGCTCGCCTTCGGCTCCCCGTTTCTCGAGGATCTCGTTGTAGCGTCCGGCCTGGAGCACGGTCATGCCGTGCTCCTTCTTGTAGGTGCCTATCTCACGGGAGATACGCATACGCTTGGCGAGTTCCTGGATGATGTTGTCGTCGCACTCGTCGATCTGCTTACGCAGCTGGGCGAGATTCTCGGTGGTCTGCCTCTCGTTGCGGATCACCAGGAGGTTGATGATGTAGTCGAGCACGTCGGGGGTCACCTGCTGCGCGGCGTCGCTCCAGGCGCAGTCAGGGTTGCAATGGCTCTCCACGATGAGTCCGTCGAAGTTGAGGTCCATGGCCTGCTGGCTGATGGGCGCGATGAGTTCGCGCTTTCCGCCGATGTGGCTGGGGTCGCAGACGATGGGCAGCTGGGGCAATCGGCGGCGCAGCTCGATAGGGATGTGCCATTGGGGCAGGTTGCGGTATATCTTCTTGTCGTAGCTGCTGAAGCCGCGGTGTATGGCGCCGAGGCGTTTCAGCCCGGCGTTGTTGATGCGCTCGAGCGCCCCGATCCACAGGTCGAGGTCGGGGTTGACGGGGTTCTTCACCAGCACGGGTATGTCCACGCCACGCAGCGCGTCGGCGATCTCCTGCACGGCAAAGGGGTTGGCGGTGGTTCGCGCGCCGATCCAGAGGATGTCGATGCCCGCCTTCAAGCATTCGTACACGTGCTTGGCGGTAGCCACCTCGGTGGAGACGTACATGCCCGTCTCCCGTTTCACCTCCTTGAGCCAGGCCAGGCCTTCCACGCCCACGCCCTCGAAGCCGCCTGGCTTGGTGCGTGGTTTCCAGATGCCGGCACGATAGATCTTGATGCCCCTGCCTGCCAGTTGCCGGGCGGTGTCCATCACTTGCTCTTCGGTCTCGGCGCTGCACGGGCCGGCGATGACGACAGGTCGCCGCGGCTCTACGCCCGGCAGTAAAATTGATTCGAGTTCCATATCTTTTTCTGTTTTTCTATTTGACAATATTACGCGTTTATTCTCTTTATCCTCTCCAGCGCCTCGGCCAGCCGCTCGTCCTTGCAGCAGAGCGAGAGGCGGATATAGCGCGCTCCACCCGTGCCGAAGATGAAACCGGGAGTGACGAACACCCGCGCCTGGTGTAGCACGCGCTCGGTGAGTTCCTCTACGTCGGCGCAGCTGTCGGGGATCTTTCCCCAGAGGAACATGCCCACCTGCCGGTCGTCGTACGTGCAGCCCAGGGCGTCCATGATCGCGCCCGCCAGCCGTCGGCGTCCGCGATACACGCGATTGTTGCCGTCGTACCATTCTTCGTCGGCCTCGAGCGCCTCGGCGGCGGCCAGCTGCATGGCGCGGAACATGCCGCTGTCGATGTTGCTCTTCACCTTGAGCACCCACTGCACGAATTCGGCGTTGGAGGCGAGCATGCCTATGCGCCATCCCGGCATGTTATGGCTCTTGCTCATGGAGTTGAGTTCGACGCAGCACTCCTTCGCCCCGTCGACGCTGAGGATGCTCAGCGGATGGTCGTTGAGGATGAAGCTGTAAGGGTTGTCGTTCACCACCACGATGCCTTTGCGGCGGGCGAAGTCGACCAGCCGTTCGTACAGCTCCCGCGTGGCGTTGGCCCCGGTGGGCATGTTGGGATAGTTGGTCCACATCAGCTTCACGCGGCTCAGGTCCATCCGCTCCAGGGCGTCGAAGTCGGGCGCCCAGCCGTCGGCGGAGAGCAAGTCGTAGCTCACCACCTCGGCACCGAGCAGCCTGCTGAGCGAGGTATAGGTGGGGTAGCCGGGATTGGGTACCAGCACCTGCTCGCCGGGGTTGACGAACGCCAGCGTGACGTGCAAGATGCCCTCCTTGGAGCCGATGAGAGGCTGGATCTCCGTCCGCGGGTCCAGCTCCACGCCGTACCACCGCTTGTACCAGCGGGCGAAGGCCTGCCGCAGCTCGTCGATGCCTACGTAAGGCTGGTAGCCGTGCCCGTCGGCGTCGCGCGCCGCCTGGCAGAGCGTCTCGATGGCGCGCCCCGACGGCGGCATGTCGGGGCTTCCGATGCCGAGGCTGATGACATCCATTCCCTCGGCGTTCATGCGTGCCACTTCCTTCAGCTTCCTCGAGAAGTAGTATTCGCTCACGCCGCCCAGCCGGTCGGCGGGCGACACGTTATAAGCTTGATTTTCCTTCCGCATATTCTCCTAATATTTTAAGTTCCTTGGTCAGTGGGGTGATGGCGACGATCGACTGCCGATAGCGCAGGTAGTCGTCGAACGTGACGTCGACGTAGAACTGGTACTCCCACTCGCGCCCGATGATGGGGAGCGACTGTATCTTCGTCAGGTTGATGCGGTAGAACGACAGTATGGAGAGCACCTGCGAGAGGCTTCCCTCGGTGTGCGGCAGGGTGAACACGATGTTGGCCTTGTTCAGTCCCCTACCTCCCTGGTGTTCCTGCCTCAGCTCGTCGGCCCGCCAGGGATCGGCCACGACGAGAAACCGCGTGAAGTTATGCTTGTTCGTCTCTATGCCTTCCTCCAGCACCTTCATGCCGTACAGCTCGGCCGCCGCCCGCGAGCAGATGGCGGCGTGTCCGCGCAGGTTGTCGCGGCGTATCACCTCGGCGCTGAGGGCCGTATCCTCGCTCTCCACCACCTTCAGTCGGGGATGGCGACCGAGGAAGTCGCGGCATTGCATCAGCGCGATGGGGTGCGAGTGCACCTCGCCGATGTCGTCCCACCCGTCGTCGGGCAGGCAGACGAAACAGTGCGCGATGCGCAACTTGTACTCCCCAATGATGCGCGTGTCGCTCTGCCGCAGCAGCTCGTTGTTGCGCAGCAGGCTACCCGCTATGGTATTCTCGATGGCCAGCATGCCGATGACCTGGCTGTCGCGTCGGACCGCCTCGAACACGTCGTCGAAGTCGGCGCAGCAGATCAGCTCCGTCTCCTCCCCGTCGAAGTATTTGCGCGCGGCGATGTCGTGGTACGAGCCGAGCGTTCCTTGAATGGCTATTCTTTTCATTCTTTTTCCGTATATCACATAAAAAAAGGATCCCGTTCCTCTACATGCAGGGGCGGGATCCTTGTTTGTTTCTATTTTCTCTTATCAGTCTTTAAGTGTCACTGTCACTTGACGCATACAGACTCCCGCTCTACTTTCTGGCTAAAGTAAAAGTAATAATAGAAGCCGTATGTAAAGACAGAAGCACTCATAAGTTGCATTATTCTTTCTAATTCGGGGCAAAAGTAATAAAAATCCGTAAGACGCAAGCGAAAAGCAAACTTTTTATTGGTTTTTTAAACGTTTCACGCTCGCGGAGCAAGCGAAGCCTCATAAAGTAAGCACCCCAGCGGAGTGTCTCCCCGAGAGAAGGTCTGGTGACTTTCGGTTGTCACCGTCCAAACGCAAAAAAGCCCGTAGAATGTTGATTCTACAGGCTTTTTTGTTTGGTTTGTCGCTTCGTTGGAAGCGGCTTCGCGGTGCGTACGGGACTCGAACCCGTGACCCCATGCGTGACAGGCATGTATTCTAACCAACTGAACTAACGCACCGGAATGTCCTTCGCAATCGGCATCTTTCCTGATTGCGGGTGCAAAGGTAGGTGTTTTTTTGGAACCGGCAATAGGTTGCCCTATCTTTTTTGCAAAAAAGTTCGGTAGCGAACGAATTATCACGTACATTTGCGCGTCATATTCTATATAAAACAAGGAACAGAATGAAAAATACACCTATCCAAAGACGATTGATCGACGAAGCTATCGAAGAGTTTCAAATCGCCAACTTCGCCAAGGCTACCATTCGCGAGGTAAAAGCCATCGCCGAGCGAGCCGAGACGGCATCGGGCGTGGAGTTCATCAAGATGGAGATGGGCGTGCCCGGACTTCCCCCCTCCGCCGTGGGCGTAGAGGCCGAAGTGAAGGCGCTGCGCCAAGGGGTAGCCAGCCTCTACCCCGACATCAACGGGCTGCCCGAGCTGAAGCGGGAGGCGTCGCGGTTCATCAAGGCATTCATCGACACCGACCTCAGCCCCGAGGGATGCGTGCCCGTGGCCGGCTCCATGCAGGGCACCTTCACCTCCTTCCTCACCTGCTGCCAATGCGACGAGCGCAAGGACACCATCCTCTTCATCGACCCGGGGTTCCCCGTCCAGAAACAACAACTGGTGGTGATGGGGCACAAATACGAAACCTTCGACGTGTACCACTACCGGGGCGAGAAGCTGAGGGAGAAGCTCGAGAGCTACTTCAGGCAAGGCAACATAGCCGCCATCGTCTACTCCAACCCCAACAACCCGAGCTGGATCTGCCTCAGCGACGAGGAGTTGCGCATCATCGGCGAACTGGCCACGCGCTACGACGCCATCGTGCTGGAAGACCTGGCCTACTTCGCCATGGACTTCCGCCAAGACCTGGGCCAACCGTTCCAACCCCCGTTCCAACCCACGGTGGCCCGCTACGCCGACCACTACGTACTCCTCATCTCCGGCTCCAAGGCGTTCAGCTACGCCGGACAGCGCATCGGCGTGAGCTGTATCTCCGACAAGCTGTACCACAGGGCCTATCCCGGACTGACGAGGCGGTACGGCGGAGGAACTTTCGGCACCGTCTTCATCCACCGCGTGCTCTACGCCCTCTCCTCGGGCACCAGTCACTCGGCCCAATTCGCCATGGCCGCCATGCTGAAAGCCGCCAACGACGGGGAGTATCGCTTCCTCGACGAGATACGGGTGTATGGTGAGCGCGCCCGGCGACTGAAGGCCATCTTCCTGCGCCATGGCTTCCACATCGTGTACGACAAGGACCTCGACCAGCCCGTGGGCGACGGCTTCTACTTCACCATCGGATACCCGGGGCTGACGGGCGGCGAGCTGGCCCGCGAACTGATGTACTACGGAGTGAGCGCCATCTCGCTGGAAACCACCGGAAGCGACCAGGACGGGCTGCGCGCCTGCACCTCCTTCATCAAGGAGCACCAATACGACCAATTGGACGAACGACTGGCGATATTCGCCGAAAACAACCCCATAAAATAACCTTTTCGGCATACATATCACCAAAAAGAGGGGCGAAACAAAAAAAATAAGCGGAATAGCATTCGTTATTCCGCTTATTTGCATAATTTAGAGCCGTGAATAAAAACACTAACATATTTAAGATTCGATCGAATGAAGCATCCCCTTCGAGAGGGAAGATCCTCATCTCGGAACCTTTCCTGCTCGACGCCACATTCGGTAGATCCGTGATCCTGATCATTGACCACACGGAAGAGGGAAGCATGGGCTTGGTCATCAACAAGGAAATATCCGTGCCTCTGAACGATCTGCTTCCCGACTTCGCCGAAGCGCCCGAGATCCCGCTGTACCGAGGTGGCCCCATGGGCAACGATACCCTGTTTTTCCTCCACACCCTCCCCCACGTAAAAGATGCCATACGTATCCGGAAGGGGCTGTACCTCAACGGCGACTTCGACGCCATCAAGCAGTACGTCCTGAGCGGGAATCAGGTGAGCAACCACATTCGCTTCTTCCTCGGCTATTCCGGATGGAACGGCGAGCAACTCAGCGAAGAAATCAAGGGAAACACGTGGCTCGTGTCCGAGGAAGAGAAGGCATACCTGATGGACGACGCCCACACCGACGAGATGTGGAAGCGCGCCATGCGAGCCATGGGCACCAAGTACGAAGCCTGGTCGCGTTTTCCGCTGATGCCCATACTGAACTGACGGGGTCCCGGCCCTCGCGAGGCGGGCTGCCGCGCCCTCACCAGCCGCTCAGCTTCTGAAAGACGATGGCGTCCTTGAACGTACCTTCTACCTGTATCCAGTTCTTCAGCAATCCGCTATTGGCGAAACCGCAAGCGTAGAACAGGTTGACGCAAGGCGTGTTGTCGGCCGCGATGTGGGCATAGAGCTGTTCCATGCGCAGGTAGTCGAAGGCGTAGTCGCACAGCAGCACAAGGGCGTCGGTGCCGTAGTTCTGTCCCCGACAGTCGCGTCGGATGGCGAGTCCCAGCTCGCCGCGCCGATGGATGGGCGAGAAATCGGTGATGTCGATGGTGCCCAGCACTAAGTTGTCCTCCTTGCGTGTGATCATCAGGCGCAGCTGCTTGTCGGCGAAGACGTCGCACTGCGAGTTTTCGATATACTGCCGCAACACGTAGCGCGAGTAAGGCACGGTGAAGTTGCTGATGTCCCATAAGTTGACGTCGTTCTCCACTTCGTAGAGCACGGCCAAGTCCTCCGGCTCCACGGCGCGGAGGTAGATGCGTTCGTTGATTAAATAGGTATGTTTCATCTCTGTTTCCTTTTTTTCTTTGGTTATCCGTCTTTGTCAATATGAAGCTCCGCACGCAGCCTCTTCTCGCCCGGAAGGCAGAAGAAGGAGGCGGCCAGCCCTATCAGCATGCACAGGTTGCCCGTGTTGCCCTGCGTGAGGTAGTAGCAGAGCAGGCTCACCACCACCACCAATTCCAGCATGGCCAGCCTCACCACGCTCCACCGCACGTAGCGCGACAACGCTTGCTCGATGCTCATCTTGTCGATCTTCCGCTTGAGTGCCAGGCTGAAGATCTTCAGCGAGAGGGGGACGAAGGCCGCCGTGAGCAGGATACAGACAGTCTCGAAATAGTAGGTGGCGCGCTTGTCGTCCGCCATCGTCCCCACGGGCAACAGATCCAGCTCGGCCGCCGCCAGCAGCGCGGCGGGCATCAGCCAAAAAAATATGTAGACGATGTTGAGATCCCTCACCGCTCGTTTAATTTGTTCTTCCATGCTCAATCTTTTTTAGTAGCCAGAACGGCTCTGGCTACTCAATCACTTTGACTATTCATTAATCATTCACGCCGTCCCGTTGAAAACCGTGCGGTTCACGATGCTCCGTCCCAGCGTCACCTCGTCGGCGTACTCCAGTTCGTCGCCTATGGATATGCCGCGGGCGATGACGGTGAGCTTCACGTCCATCTTCTCCAGCTTGCGGTAGATGTAGAAGTTGGTGGTGTCGCCCTCCATGGTGGTGCTTAGCGCGAGAATCACCTCGCGCACGCCTCCGTCGGCCACCCGGCGCACCAGTCCGGCGATCTCGAGGTCGCTTGGCCCGATACCGTCCATGGGCGAGATAACGCCCCCCAGGACGTGGTACAACCCGCGGAATTGCTGTGTGGCCTCCACGGCCATCACGTCGCGTATGTTCTCCACCACGCAGACCACGGAGGCGTCGCGCCGGGGATCGGCGCAGATTTGGCAGACGTCGGTGTCGGAGATGTTGTGGCAGACCTCGCAATATTTCACCTCTCGCTTCAGCGTGACGACGGAACGGCCGAAGGCCTCCACCGCCGACACGTCTTGCCGCAGCAGGTGCAACACCAGCCTCAAGGCCGTCTTGCGTCCTATGCCCGGAAGCTTGGCGAACTCGCCTACCGCCTTCTCCAGCAGTGCCGAAGGGTATTGTTGATTCATCCGCTGTCCTTTCTATTCGGTTGATTATTGGCCGCAAAGATACGTATTATTGCCGTATTACCTACAAAAAACGCTACCTTTGCGCCAAGTATGCTGGTACTTGTCATCATTCTGGCCTATTTTGCCGTCCTGCTGCTGATAGCCCGTCTCGCCGGCCGGCGGGGCGACACGAGCGCCGCCTTCTTCCGCGGGAGCAACCGCTCGCCGTGGTACGTGGTCTCGTTCGGGATGATCGGCGCCTCCATCTCCGGGGTGACGTTCGTCTCCGTGCCCGGCATGGTGCGGCAGATGGACATGACCTACCTGCAGACGGTGTTCGGCTTCTTCTTCGGCTACCTCGTGGTGGCGCACGTGTTGCTGCCGCTGTACTACCGGCTCAACCTCACCAGCATCTACGCCTACCTCGGCACCCGCCTGGGACAACGTTCGTATCGCACAGGCTCGTTCTTCTTCCTCCTCTCGCGCATGCTGGGCACCGCCGCCAAGCTCTACCTCGTCTGCCTCATCCTCCACACGTACGTGTTCGCCGACGCCGGCATCCCCTTCTGGCCCATCGCCGTAGGCTCCGTGGCGCTGGTATGGGTCTATACCCACCGGAGCGGCATCAAGACCATCGTGTGGACCGATTCGTTGCAGACGTTCTGCCTTGTCGCCGCCCTCGCCCTTATCATCTACTACACCGTCAAGGAGCTGGGTCTCGACTGGAGCGGCATCGTCGGCACCGTCGGCGAGAGCGCGCACAGCCGCATCTTCGTGCTCGACGACTGGATGTCGCGGCAGCACTTCGCCAAGCAGTTCCTCAGCGGCATTTTCATCGTCGTCGTCATGACGGGGCTCGACCAGGACATGATGCAGAAGAACCTCTCCTGCCGCGACCTCCGCGACGCCCAGAAGAACATGTATTGCTACGGCTTCGCCTTCATCCCCCTCAACTTCCTGCTGCTGGCGCTGGGCGTGCTGCTGCTGGCGCTGGCCGGCAAGCAACACATCGCCCTCCCACCGCTGGGCGACGACATCCTCCCCATGTTCGCCACGCAAGGCTACCTGGGGCAGCCCGTGCTGGTGCTCTTCACCATCGGCATCATAGCCGCCACGTTCAGCAACGCCGACTCGGCCCTCACCGCCATGACCACCAGCGTCTGCGTCGACTGGCTGCGCACCGACCGCGACGACGAGCGCGTGGCGCGCCACAAGCGGCGGCGCGCGCACCTGGCGCTCGCCGCCTTGCTCGCCCTCTCGGTCTGCCTCGTCGAGGCGCTGGGCAGCCAGAGCGTCATCGACGCCATCTACGTCATCGCCTCCTACACCTACGGCCCGCTGCTGGGGATGTTCGCCTTCGGGCTGTTCACCCGACGGCTGCCGCGCGACCGCTGGGTACCCCATGTCGCCGTCGCCTCCCCCCTACTCTGCTACGCCATCAGCTGGTGGGCCGAGCGCCAATTTGGATATAAATTCGGCTACGAATTGCTTATGTTGAACGGAACGCTTACCTTCGCGGGACTTTGGGCAATGTCGACCAACAGAAAAAAGTATAAAGAAGATGGAAATAATCAATGCCGAATTCGTGATTAGCAACACCGACGTACGCAAGTGCCCGGCGGGCAACGAACCCGAGTATGCCTTCATCGGACGCTCCAACGTGGGCAAGTCGAGCCTCATCAACATGCTCACCCGCCACAAGGGGCTGGCCATGACCTCCGCCATGCCGGGGAAAACAATGCTCATCAACCATTTCCGCGTCAACAAGAGCTGGTACATCGTCGACCTGCCCGGCTATGGCTACGCCCGCCGCGGCCAGCAAGGACAGAAGCAGATACGCACCATCATCGAGGACTACATCCTGGAGCGGGAACAAATGACCTGCCTGTTTGTTCTCATAGACAGCCGGCACGAGCCGCAACGGATCGACCTCGAGTTCATCGAGTGGCTGGGCGAGAACGGGGTACCCTTCGCCATCGTCTTCACCAAGGCCGACAAGCTGACCGCCGGAAAGCTACGGGCCAACGTAGACGCCTACCTCAAGAAGCTGGGCGAGCAGTGGGAAGAGCTGCCACCCCACTTCGTCTCCTCGGCCGAAGAGCGCACCGGACGCACGGAAATCCTTGACTATATTGAAAAAATTAACAAAGAAATGAATAACTAACATTTGAAGCAATGAAGAAAAACGTAGTAATAACCATCGTCCTCATGGCCGCAGGCCTGTTGATAGGCACGCAAGCCCACGCGCAGTCGTGGAAAGACCTGTTCAACAAAGGGAATATCGAAAAAGTGGTGAACGCCGTCACCGGCAAGACAGCCGACGTCAACATGGTGGGCACCTGGACCTACCAAGGCTCCGCCGTGGAGTTCGAATCGGACAACCTGCTGATGAAAGCCGGCGGGGCCGCCGCCTCGTCCGTGGCCGAGGGCAAGCTGAACGAGCAACTCACCAAACTCGGCATCCGCCCCGGACAGGTGAGCTTCACTTTCAACGCCGACAGCACCTTCGTCAGCCAAGTGGGCAGCCGCAAGCTGAACGGCACCTACTCCTACGACGCCGCCACCAAGCAAGTGAACCTCAAGATGGCCAAGATAGTCAACATCAACGCCAAGATGAATTACAGCGCTTCCTCCATGGATCTCCTCTTCAACTCGGACAAACTGCTGAAGCTGGCCACCCTCATCGGCAGCAAGAGCAGCAACTCCGCCTTGCAGACCGTCAGCTCGCTGGCCAGCAAGTACGAAGGCATGATGCTGGGCATGCAGCTGAAGAAGTAAGGCCCTCAACATCTGAGGGCCTCGAGTTTTCGACGAGCTTCGCGGCGTTCGTCAAACAAGGGTCAACGCGGAAAATTCTTTTCCAAGCCTATGTATGCCCGCCTGTATCTTCTCCAGCTGCTTTTCGGAGATGTAGGTGTTTCCTTGCCTATACTGCCGCATCAGCGTGGGGTTGATACCAACGTACCTGGCGAAAGCGCTCACGTTCAACATGGAATAATACTCGAACAAAGAGGATAGGTCGAACTTGAATTGGGGCTTTGACGTAGCAACTTTCGACATCTTATACCCTTCGCTTTTGCACAAAGCACGTACTTCCGCCATGGAATTGAGATAGTCTTCCTTGGCTTCGGATACGCTATTACCTGTACCAATTAAAGTATCATCGCCTTCTATATTGTAGGCGATATACGTACCATCTTTCTGCTTCTCGATAGCTACTTTCATAACAATATCATTTTATATTCATAAATGAATAGGCATCAAAAGCCTATGTCTCTTTTCAATTTATACATTAAGCGACATTGCGCACTTCCTGTGTCCAATGTCGCTCAATCAACACTATTTTCCCCGTCTTCGGATTACGGTAGACATCGTGTTTCTTGCCATGTTGTTCAAACACGAATCCATGCTCGATGGCTTTTCGCTTCAATTCATTCTAATTCATATTATTATCGCTCGATTGACGGCACAAATATACTGCGTTTCCGCAATATGTCCATGCGGCGGCCGGTGAAAAAACACGCCTTCGCCGCTTTTTATACTTCGTGCGGCCTGTTTTTGTGCTTGGAGCGAAAGGCGCGCATTCGGACAAAGCGAAACTCATTAGACGCTGATGACACGGATGACACGGATCTAAAATATATAAATCCGTGTCATCCGTGTCATCAGCGTCTAAAAAATCATTGCACAAAATTACCCCGCACGAGGTATATATGGCGTGACGTGCGGCTTAGTCGCCTAAAATGGTTATATTCGCGGTGGATTCGTCGCACGGTGGCGAGGGGAGCTGTTTTCCCCCAGCCCGCGCTTTGCGGATAAACTCGAAATATGAGATCATTATGGAAACTACCAGACAGAACAAGATAGCCCGCCTGTTACAGAAGGAGCTGAGTGAAATATTCCTGTTGCAGACCAAAGCGACACACGGCATGTTGGTGTCGGTGAGCGCGGTGCGCGTCAGCCCCGACATGAGCGTGGCCCGTGTCTACCTTAGCGTATTCCCTTCGGAGAAAGCGGAGGAGACGGTGAAGAACGTGAATGGCAACGCCCGCACGCTACGCTACGACCTCGGCACCCGCGTCCGTCACCAGTTGCGTATCATCCCCGAGCTGAAGTTCTTCGTGGACGATTCGCTGGACTACATCGAGAAGATCGACTCACTGCTCAAGTGAACTTCCCGCTCTACATAGCCAAGCGTTACCTCTTCTCGAAGAAGAAGCACAACGCCATCAACATCATCTCCGCCATCTCCGTCTGCGGGGTGGCGTTGGCTACGCTGGCCATGGTGTGCACCCTGTCGGTGTTCAACGGTTTCCAGGACATGGTGGCGAACCTCTTCACGGCTTTCGACCCGCAGCTGAAGATCAGCGTGAGCGAAGGGAAGGTGTTCGACGCCCAAGATACCCGCATCGCCGCCGTACGTGCGTTGCCCGAGGTGGAGGTGTGTACCGAGACGCTCGAGGAGAATGCCATGGCGCAATACAAAGACCGTCAGGCCATGGTGGTGCTCAAGGGCGTGGAAGATAACTTCGAGCAGCTCACCGCCATCGACAGCATCCTCTATGGCACCGGCCAGTTCGTGCTGCACGACGCCGTGGTGAACTACGGTATCATGGGAGCCGACCTGGTGTCGACGCTCGGTAGCGGGCTGTCGTTCGTCGATCCCCTGCGTGTCTATCTTCCCAAACGCGAGGCACGGGTGAACATGGCCAATCCGGCCGCTTCGTTCAATACCGACTACCTCTTCTCGCCTGGCGTGGTGTTCGCCGTCAACCAGCAGGACTACGATTCGCGCTACATCCTCGTCTCACTGGCGTTCCTGCGCCGCCTGCTCGACTACGATACCGAGGTGTCCGCCATCGAGCTGAAGCTGCGACCCGACGCCAACACCGCCGCCACGCAGGCGAAGATACAGCGGATGCTGGGTGATGGATTCGTGGTGCTAAACCGCTACGAGCAGCAGGCTGACGTCTTTCGTGTCATGGAGATCGAGAAGCTCATCTCTTACATCTTCCTCGTCTTCATCCTCACCATCGCCTGCTTCAACGTGATAGGCTCCCTCTCCATGCTCATCATCGACAAGAAAGACGACGTGCGCACGCTCCGCAGCCTGGGGGCGAGCGACAGGCTCATCTCCCGCATCTTCCTTTTCGAGGGGCGCCTCATCTCCCTGTTGGGCGCCGTGCTGGGCATCGTGCTGGGCTTGGCGCTCTGCCTCCTCCAGCAACGCTTCGGCTTCATCACCCTGGGAAGTGGGGGCGGTATGTTCGTGGTCGACGCCTATCCGGTGAGCGTGCATGCCGGGGACGTGGCGCTCGTTTTCGTCACCGTGCTGGCGGTAGGCTTCCTCTCGGTCTGGTATCCCGTACGCTACCTCAGCAAGCGGCTCTTGTAACGCTCGGCGCGACAAAAAGATAGGCAGATATTTGTGTGGTTCGTTATTAATGCCTACATTCGCGCCGTCGAAGGGAGAGGCGGAGAGTGTCCGCTCCTCCGGTTGGCAATCGGAATGTAGCGCAGTTGGTAGCGCACTACGTTCGGGACGTAGGGGTCGGGCGTTCGAGTCGCCTCATTCCGACCATAAGTGGCGAAAGCGGCAATCGACTTGACATCGATTGCCGCTTTCGCTGTTCTATGCGTTCCGTGTGCGTTCCCATCACGGGGGGGGCGCGGAGGGTTCGCGGATGATTGCCTCCGCTATTTCCTGATCAGATTCTTCCGCCCCGACAGCAACGGGGATATGTTTGCCTTGTCGAGACAAAAGGCGATGGCGATGCAGCCACCCACCGTTATCAGCACGGTGACGAACATGAAGCAAAGGGCGGTGGGATCGAACAAGAAGAGGGATAACGCCTTTTTCGACAAGAAAGTAAAGAGGGGGGAGAAGAGCAAGATTGGCAAGGTGTTTTCGCCTACGAAGTCGAGCGCCCGAGTCATCCAGCCGGGACGCATCTTTCCGCAAAGATAGAGCAGGAGGCTGATGGTCAGGTAGGTGATTGCCACGCCTGCCAGTGTTCCCCGGTCGAAATTGGCGGGGAAGAGGGCGAGCAACGCCAAGGGCAGGATGGCCCATGCGGAACCTCGAAACAAGCGGGTGAAAGGCAGCCCGCTCAAGGAGGCGCCAGCGCCCAGCAGGAAATAGAGGGAATCGGAGAAAGAGGTTAGCCCCAAGAAGTGGGAGACGCCGAACAGCAGGCTTCCCAGCAACAGCAGGCAGGAAAAGGTACTCATTCCGGCTTGCCGCCCCAGCCGGAAAGTAAGGAAATAGAGCAGTTGGCAAAGGATGAGCGTATGGAAGTACCAATACGGGCCAAGGGGACGTACGAATACCGCACGCGCGACAGCGAGAGGCGACAACTCAGGCAGTGCGTCGTAGACGGGCAGGAAATGGGAGGCGATCGCGTACGGCACTTCGGCCACGATGTACATCACGGCTATCCATCCCACGTCGCGGAGGAACCGCCCGACGCGCTTTTCGATATGGGTGAGGAAGCCCGAAATGATGAGGAAGCCCGACATGTGGAAGGTGTACACCAGCTCTTTGGCATACGGATACTTCTCTCCGATATACGATAAATGAAAAGCCACCATCAGCAAGATGAAGATGGCCTTCAGGTAGTTTATCTCGTGAATCTTTTCGTTCATCATTGGGTGTCGATCCCGGCTTACATTCCCCATACGGTGATTACCCGCCCGCGATGCTCTTTGCGGCGGTGCCAGATTTTCTTGCTCCACGTGGCGCTCTTGTCGCGGTTGAAGACTATGAAGTGTCCTTCGGCTCCGGCGGGGCAGCGGTCCATGTAGTCGGAGATTTGTTCCAGCCCTTGGCGGATGGTGGCTTGCAGGCTGGCTCGCTTGATTTTCAGCTCGAGGACGACGTGCTGGATGGGGCCGCCGTAGTGCTCGGTGAGCGGCTTGCGGATGAGGAGGTCGGTGCGGCCCCGTCCCAGGCCGTACTCGCGGTCGATGTAGCCGCCGCCGTTCACCACGCGCTGTAGGAAGGCCTGCAGCAGGAGCTGGGGGCCGCTCTCCTTGTAGTCGAACCGCTCTATCCACGCGTCGGCGTTCTGGCGGAAGAACCGCTGGAAATCCGTGAGGAGTTTCTCCATGTTGAGGGAGTTGTCGGGGTTGATGTACCAGGCGGGTTGCTGGGTCAGCGTCTGCTGGCGTGCCCACGTCAGCTCGCGGGGGATGATCTCCCTGTAGATGCCGTTGGCGACGCGGAGCGGTTTGTCGCGTACGATGAGTCCCA
>JAISIZ010000025.1 GCA_031261785.1 Mediterranea sp. (in: CFB group bacteria) | reverse complement strand
AGGAGGCGACCGACGAGTACGTGAAGTACGCCAACCGTCTGCTCGATCTTATCCCCCGCGGCTTCTCGGCGGCCGTCTACACCCAGACCACCGACGTGGAAGGCGAGGTGAACGGCCTGATGACCTACGACCGCAAGGTGATGAAGATGGACGAAGCCTCCCTGCGGGCCGTCAACCGCAAGATTTGCGGAGCGCTGGATAAGTAGGTGAGCCAGTACCTGTCGCGGAGGTACGAAGGCTTATGCAAATCCGTATGAGATGAAAAGCCCGAGCTTTTTTCTCCATTCTGGAAATGTGATTACAAAAGCCCGAGCTTTTTTCTCCGTTCTGGAAATGTGATTACAAAAGCCCGGGCTTTTTTCTCCATTCTGGAAATGTGATTACAAAAGCCCGAGCTTTTTTCTCCATTCTGGAAATGTGATTACAAAAGCCCGGGCTTCTCGCTTCTTGCGAATCTGCCTCGCCTTATATCTTTGCCTATTTTAATCCATAAATGATTAATTCTCAATATGTGCTATGCGATGGCTGAGAAAAGTGATGAAATCATGGTTCCCTCAATAACCTGATTTTATCGCCGTGGAACAACTTTCCCATGACCGACCATTCCCATTCCGTGCGGATCAGGTGTTTGTTAGCGCTTTCTTCTCGTCACTCTTTAGTTTTCGTTCTACCTTCTTCACGTCCTCGGCTGGAGGGAGGTTCTCTGGCACGATACCACGTTCGACGAGCATCTTCCTCACGGCCAAGTTATTGTCGACGTGTTCGGTCTCTATGGGCTTTTGCCCGCGCAAATCTTTCGATTGCACGTTGACGGAAGTCATTTCGGCGGCCAAGTCCTTGGCCTTGATGCTGATGGTGGGGAGGAAGTCGGCCACGGGTCGGTTTTCGGGCACGTTCATCTTACGCTTTAGCTGGGAGGTCCCTAAGCGAAACAGTGCCTGGTCGCCCTTGGAACGAATCACGGCAAACCCTTTGCTATCGATACCCCGCTCGTAGAGGACGCCCGAAAGGACTTTCTCCGTCTCGGCCAGCTTGGCCCGTGCCTGGACACGTTCGTAGTCGAGGATACGTTGCTCGATAATCTCCGCCCGTCGGGTCTGGACGGCGAAATAGTTCTGCGCGAAAGCGATTTGCTCCTTGCGGCTGTCGCCATTCTGTGCGATGAGGTAGCAGGCGTAGCGGGTGAGGAGGATGTCGTCGATTGCTTTTTCAGCGCCAGATCCAATGGATACCATCTTGCTGACCTCAGCAAAATGGTATGCTACGTTTTCACCAGCGTTTCGGCATGCGTCCTTCGCTTTATCAATGATGTTTTCGAAGTTACGCCATTGGGTGTAGCCCAATAACCTTTGTAACTCTCGTGCGCTCCAGCATTCCACGCCTTCAAATTCGGCGGATGCTTGTTCAAACTGTGTAAACAGTGCTTTAATCTCTTCAGTTTTCATACTATTTGTTGGTTATGGTGAATCAGGATGTTTATTGCCATAAATGGGTCCACGGTGTTTGTTCGCTCTTTACGGCATACAAAAATAGGTGTTTTTTAGCGAAAAAGAAGGCACGAACCTCATTATTTACGCATTCGATGGGCGGTATCATCCGTCTGTCGACCGCGTAAATAGTGGATCCGTGCCTTGATGTCTTGATAAAGACCGGTGGAGAGCGGCGGTTTACTTCTTCTTGGGCTGATCCTTCTCGATGCCTACCAGCTCCACGTCGAAGATGAGGGTGGAGAAAGGCTTGATGTTACCCATGTCGCGTGCGCCGTAAGCGATGTCCTGCGGGATGTAGAGCTGCCACTTGGAGCCTACGGGCATCATGGTGAGTGCTTCGGTCCAGCCTTTGATCACTTGGTTGGCGCGGAAGGTAGTGGTAGGAGGATTGCGCTTGTAGGAGCTGTCGAACTCGGTGCTGTCGATCAGCATGCCGCGGTAGCTCACCTGCACTTTGCTGCTGTCGGTGGGGATCTCGCCGTTACCCTTCACGAGGATCTTATACTGCAAGCCGCTGGGTGTGGTCACCACGCCCTCTTTCGTCTTGTTGCTCTCGAGGAAGTCAACGTTCTGCTTTTTCCAGTCGGCGTACTTCTCCTCTATCGAGCGTGCTTGGACGGCCTCCATCTTGGTCTGGAGATACTGCCGTGCGGAGTCGAGGTTCATAACTTGTCCCTTCTGGAGCAGGCCTGCGAAGAGTCCGGACAAAAAGTTGTCCTTGCTGACGGTCTTGGTGGTGTCGCCGGCGAAAAGTTCATTGCTGAACCGATCCAGCGTACTCTGCTTGAGTTGCCGTCCGACAGAAAGGCCATCCATATAGGTCCCTTTGGTCTTGCCCTTCTCGGAGATTCCGTCGTTGATGCCACGGAGAAAGTCGCTCACGCGGTTGCTGTCCACTTTCAGCTGATTGTCCATGTACATCTTCAGATTTTGGGAAATCGATATGCCCAGAGCATAAGCCAACGTGTCCACATCGGATTTCAGGTCGGCTTTCGGTGCTTGCGCGCCGCACGAGGAGAGACCCATCGCGGCGACAACTGCCATGAAGATAATGTTCTTTTTCATTTGCTTCTCTTTTTGATTTTGATTATAATATTTCGAGTAATTCTACTTCAAACACCAGCGCGCTGTGGGGCGGTATCATCTCGCCCGCTCCTTGCGCCCCGTAGCCCAGGTCGGCGGGGATGTAGAGTTTCCATTTGGCTCCCTCGGGCATGAGCTGGAGGGCTTCCACCCATCCGGGGATGACTTGGTTGACGCCAAACACGGCGGGCTGTCCGCGACGGATGGAGCTGTCGAATAGGGTACCGTCGATGAGCGTGCCTTCGTAGTGGCACTTCACTTGGTCGGTGGCGCTGGCGCGCTTCCCGTCGGCCTTGCCGGGGTTGACCACTTCGTACTGCAATCCGCTGGGGAGGGTCACCACGCCGACGCGCTTCTTGTTCTCTTCGAGGAAAGCCGTTCCCTGTGCCAAGGAGGCCGCGCTGACCTTCGCCTCGAGTTCGGCGAAGTAGCTGTTCACGATCTCGCGGGCTTCCTGATGGCTGATGGCGGGTGCGTTGCCTTCCATGATGTCTTTCACCGCCTGGGCGAAGTCGGCGACCACAAGGTCATCTTTCGTTCCCATGCTGATGAGATTTTGGCCTATTCCCAGGCCGATGGCATAACTAAACTTGTTCATACGTACTTAATAAGCGGCAAAAGTACGTGTTTTAATTTGAATCCGTGCACATTAGGTATTTAATTTTTCTTATATTGGCGCATCAGGAAGCCGATATGGCGCACGATGGTGCCCGATAGGCCGTAGTGGCGAGCCATGATGCGGAAGCGCTCGCGGAGGGAGGCGACGTGGTGGCGGGTGGTCATTCCGCCGTCGAGATAGTCGATGAGCGTGAGGTGGGTGTTGTGAAGTAGGCTGGCTCGCTTCATGACGCGGATACACCAGTCGAAGTCGGCCGAGTAGCGGTAACGCAGGTCGTAAGGTTCGGCCGCGGCCAGTTCGCGGCGGGCGAAAAAGGCTTGATGACACACCAGCATGCCTTGGCGGAAGCTACGCCACGTAAGCGCCTTGGGCGCGGAAAGGTGGCGGGGTCGAAGGAAGCGCCCCTCGGCGTCGACGATATCGGTGTCGCCATAGAGCACGTCGGGCAGGGTGCCATCGGTAGGGAGGCTGTCGGCCATCTGCCGCAAGGTGTCGGTGGAATGGAAGCGGTCGCCGGCGTTGAGGAAGCAGAGGTAGCGTCCGGTGGCGAGACGGATGCCTTTGTTCATGGCGTCGTACAGGCCTTGGTCGGGTTCGCTCACCACGATGGCGAGACGGGAGCGGTATCGGTCGATGATGTCTCGGGTGACGATGTCGGTGGAGGCTCCGTCGACAACGATGTGTTCCACCCCGACGGGCGTTCGACCTTGCTCCGTGGCTGTACATCCCTGCTCCAGCACGCTCTGGATGGTGCGTTCCAACGCCTCGCCGGCGTTGTAGGTCACGGTGACGATGGAGAACAGGGGGGCGGCGCTGTCGGCTGGACGGAGGTGCTCGTCGCTACGCATGCTTTCCGGTGATTTCGTTGTAGACGTCGGTGTACTTTTTCGCCACGGCACTCTCGGAGTAACTGGCCAGCACCTTGCGTCGGGCTTGTCCGGCGAGTTCGGCATAGTCGGGATCGGAGAGTATCCAGTGCAGCCCGTTGGCGAAGTCGTCGGCCGAGCGGTATTGCGCCACGTATCCGTTGTGGAGGTGGTCTATCATCTCGGGGATGCCGCCAGTGTTGAATCCCACGCAGGGCACGGCACAGGCCATGGCTTCCATGATCATGTTGGGGAGGTTCTCCTCCAGCGAGGGGATGGCGAACAGGTCGACGGCATTGTAGATGTCCACCAGCGTATGTTCGTCGGTGATGTAGGGAAGTGAGTAGACCTGGAAAGGGAATTGTTCGGTACCTTGCTCGGAGTGGCGCCCGAAGACGACCACGCCCAGCGATTCTTTCCATTCGGGATGCTTCTCGGCCAGTATGCGGCAGGCTTCGGCCAGGTAAGCGAATCCTTTCCGCTCGTCGGTGATCTTGAGCGAACCGAAGAGGAGCAGCCGCTTGTCTTGCGGCAGGCGGGCTTTCTCGCGCGCGAGCCGCTTGTCGGCTGGCTTGTAGAGGTTGGTGTTGATGGCGTTGGGGATGTTCACCACGTTCTTGCCCACGAGGAGGGCGCTGGTCTGTGCCTGTTCCTTCAGCCACTGACTGCAGGCCACGAAGCGTATGCGCGCTATGCCGTATAGGGCTTGCTTCTTCTTGAATGTGCGGTAGGAGAGGTCGCGTCGGCCTCCACCTTTATATATATAGGGGCAGTGGTGGCATTCGGTGCGGTAGTGGTCGCACTTGGCGGGATAGTGACAGATGCCGGTACAGGGCCATAGGTCGTGCATGGTCCACACCACGGGCTTGCCCGAGCGAAGGATGCGTTCGATGCCCTTGAGCGAGAGCATTCCTTGGTTGATCCAGTGGAGGTGGATGACGTCGGCTTGGCGGAATTCGGGGAGGGAGGTGACGTCGCATCCCGTGTTTGCGATGTCTACGTCGAAGAGGCGGTGGCGTCGGAAGTGATTGGCCCGCCAGATGACGACGCGCTCCCACAGGAAACGCCACAGGTGCAGCCAACTCCGTTTGAGGCCGACGACACAGATCTCGTCGGTTTGCTTGTCGCGCACCAGCATGGTGGCTTTCACTCCGTTGTTCTTCAATGCCTCGACCAGGCGGCTGGCCGCCACGGCCGCTCCTCCTGTTCGCTCGGAGGTGTTAATGATCAGCACTCTCATGGGTCAATACGTTCTTTCGGCAAAGGTACGCAAAAAGTCCGTGACTTTCGGCAACAGGACGGTGAGGAGGCCGAAAAAAGAGGGAAGCGGATAAAAAAAGTGCCCGCCGCGTCACGCGGAAGGCACTCTGTTTTTATATGAAAAGTATTTTTGGCCAAAAGGGCAAAAATATCGGTATGGCATCGCCTTACTTCAGGATGCTCATGAAGTCGGCGTTCGTGAAATACTTGGAGAACTCCAGGTCGGTAGCGGCCTTTTTGGCCAGTGCCGGATCCTTGGCGATGGCGTTCTTCAAGCTGCTGGTCACCATGGACGAGTTGTTGGTACGCGCGCCCAGCACTGCCGTCAGGTAGTCGGTGTAAGCGTCCTTCTTTGTCACTCCGGCCAGCGTGTTCTTGGCTTTGCTGTAGTCTTTGGCCAGGATTTGCGCGAGCGCGGCGCTGTTGGTCTTGGCGTCGCCGAATGAGTTGACGGCTCTTTCGTACTGGCCTTGTGCCACGTAGAGGTTACCCATCGATTCGTTCAGTTCCTTGGTACCGGCTGCCTTGCCAAATTCGGCCGCCGCGGCGTCCTTGTCACCCTTCACCAGCGACACTAATCCGAGGTTCATGTTCACTTCGGGTGCGTCCTTGATGCTCTTGGCTCTTTTCAGGTACGATTCGGCCTTGTCGTAGCTGCCTGCTTGGTAGGCCAGCTTGCCTAAGTTGTTGTACGCACGGTAGTCGTTGGGGAACAGCTTGGCGGCCTGCGTGTAGATGGCCTCTTGGTTGGCTCCGTCGAGCGTGGCGGCGTAGAGCAGCTCCTCGAGGGTAAGCTGTGCGGGGTTGGATGCCGCCAGCTGGGCGATCTCCTCGTCGGACTTGCCGATGATCTCGTAGTTCAGCGTCAGGCGCGAACGGCGCAGCTGCGGCAGGATCTCGTCGGCCAGCGTCTTGTAGACGGAGGATATGTTCTTTATCTCTTGCTCGCGCTGGGCGGGATCTTTGTACATGGAGAGCACACGGAGGATAAGCTCCTTGTCCTGTATGTTCGACTTGGAGACCAATTCTTGGAAGCCTTCCCAGTCCTGTGCGGTGTACTTAGTGTCTACCGGGGCGTCGATCTTGGATTTCTTCAAGTTCTGTGCCACCACCTTCTTGGTGTTGCTTTCGCGATTCTGTGCCAGCGTGGAGTTCAGGTCCACACCACCGTCGGGCGATGCGTAGGCGGATACCTCGATGTTGCTGATCTTCTTGTTCTCAGCGCTGTTCACGTCGGCTACCCCTTTGTTGAAGTCTTTGGCTTTCTGGAGTTCGCTGTTGCGGATATTGGCCTGCTGGATGAGGAACATGATGTTGGCATCCTGCTTGTCCTTGATGATACGTTGGAAGGCGTCCTCGCCCAAGGCGGGATTGGCGTTGCCCAGCGTATTGCCCAGCAATTCGGAGGTCGAGATGACTCCGTCGGCTACCTTCACGTCGGGGATGGTCACGGCCTTATTGCCGATAGAAGCCTTGAATCGTAGGTAGAGTTCGGATTTGGCCATCGCGGGCACGTAGTCGAAAGAAGTCCTCATCGTGTAGCTGCCGCCCATTTTGTAAGAGATAGTCTGGTCATTGCCTTCCACTTTCTCACCTTGGAAAGTGGCTGGCTGCCCTTTGGCTTCGCCGCCGTTCCATTTCAATACGGGGGTAACTTCCACCACAGCTTTCTTGTTGAAATACTTTTCGGGGAATTTGCCGTTGATGGTCGCGGGAACTTTGCCACCCACTGCCTCCAGCACTTGCGGAGTCACGGTGAAGTAGTCAGATGATAGTTCACCCATTTTGCTGCTGCACGAAGTAACCAGTGCAACAAACATTGCCATGAGTAAAGGCAAGTACAACTTCTTGGTCATTTGAGGTATAATTTAAATGTTTGTAACTGAAAATCCATTCGCTGTTAAACGCTGCTCCTATTCATCGGAAAAGCAAGGCAAAGATATTAATTCTTAATGCAAATATATGTGATAATCCGTATTTTTATCATTATTTAATGGTAACTTTCCTTTTTAGCTCCCCTTCTCTTTCCTATACTTGATATTTCGGGGATGGTGATCGATGATCTCGCTGCGGAGCCTATTGCGGTCAATGTGGGTATAAATCTCCGTGGTACCGATGGATTCGTGCCCCAGCATGGCCTGTATGGCTCGCAGGTTGGCGCCTCCCTCGAGCAGGTGGGTGGCGAAGGAGTGACGGAACGTGTGGGGGCTGATGTTCTTGGTGATGCCCGCCTGCTGGGCCAGCTCCTTGATGAGGTGGAAAATCATGATGCGCGAGAGCGGCTTGCGGCGACGGGCGCTGATGAAGACGAAATCCTCGTAGCCGCGCTTGATCTCGATTTGCGTGCGGTCGGCGAAGTAGAGCGTCAGCTCGTGGATGGCACGGGGCGAGATGGGGACAAGACGTTGCTTGCTCCCTTTTCCTTCCACCTTGATGAAGCCTTCGGCGAGGTAAAGCTCAGAGAGCTTGAGGCTGATCAGCTCGGACACACGCAACCCGCAACTATAGAGTGTCTCGAGAATGGCACGGTTGCGTTGTCCCTCGGGCTTGCTTAGGTCGACGGCACCGATGACGCGGTCAATTTCCTCCACCGTCAGCACTTCGGGGAGCCTAAGCCCGATCTTGGGCGATTCGAGCAACTCGCTGGGATCGGCCTCGAGATAATCGGCCAGGAGCAAGAAGCGGAAGAACGACTTCACGCCCGAGAGGATACGGGCCTGCGAACGGGCATGGATGCCGATGTCGTGCAGTCCGGCGGCAAAACGCTGGAGGTCGGCCAGGCTCACGTCGAGCACGTCGATGCCTTCGAGCAGCAGATAGCTCAACAGCTTGTCCAGATCCGTCAAGTATGCCTCCTGGGTATTGGCCGAGAGGGACTTCTCCAGCTTTAGATACTGGCGATACTTCCTGATGATGAGCGCCAGTCGCTCCTTCTTTTGTTTTTCTTCGTTGATTTCCATTTCTTTTCGTACCTTCGCGTTCGCGAAACTTAGGTTACGTCGGGATACAAAGGTATTTAAAAAAACAAAACTGTGGCGATGAAGATACAAATTATTAATGGACCCAACATCAATCTGCTGGGCAAGCGCGAACCTTCCATCTATGGGGGAGTGGCCTTCGAGGATTACCTGTCCGGACTTTGCGGACGATACGCCGACGTGGACATTGACTACTTCCAATCCAACATTGAGGGCGAATTGATCGACCGCATCCAGCGGACGGGATTCGACGTGGATGGTATCATCCTCAACGCCGGAGCTTACACGCACACCTCCATCGCCTTGCAGGACGCCATCCGCTCGGTCACCGCACCGGTGATCGAGGTGCATATCTCCAATGTGCACGCCCGTGAAGAGTTTCGTCACCACTCCATGATCGCCGCCGCTTGCAGGGGGGTGATCTGCGGCTTCGGCCTGGACTCTTACCGATTGGCGCTGGAGGCGCTACTGGGAGCCAAAGACTAAGACAAACAACAAATCGTATATATAAATAAGGTATAAAGACATGTTATTGAAGCAAACCAAAATAGTAGCGTCGATCTCGGACGTACGCTGCGACGTGGATTTTATTAAGCAATTGTTCGAGGCCGGGATGAACGTAGTGCGCATGAACACCGCGCATGCCGGCCGCGAGGGACTGGAAGCGCTGATCGCCAACGTCCGCACCGTATCCAACCGGATAGGGATACTGATGGACACCAAAGGTCCCGAGGTACGCACTACCGGATGTGCCGAACCCATTCACTACACCATCGGCGAGAAGGTGAAGATAGTTGGCAAACCCGACCAAGATACCGTACGCGAGTGCATCGCCGTCTCCTATCCCCATTTCGTGGACGACCTGAACCTGGGCAGCAGCATCCTCATCGACGACGGTGACCTGGAGCTGAAGGTCATCGACAAAACGGGCGACGCCCTGTTCTGCGAGGTGAAAAACGAAGCCACTCTCGGCTCACACAAGAGCGTGAACGTGCCGGGAGTGCGCATCAACCTCCCTTCGCTCACGGAAAAAGACCGCAACAACATCCTATACGCCATAGAGAAGGACATCGACTTCATCGCCCACTCCTTCGTGCGCAACCGCCAAGACATCCTCGACATTCGTCAGATTCTTGACGCGCACAATAGCGATATCAAGATCATCGCCAAGATTGAGAATCAGGAAGGCGTGGACAACATCAACGAGATTATCGAGGCCGCCGACGGCGTCATGGTAGCCCGGGGCGACCTCGGCATCGAAGTGCCACTCGAGCGCATCCCCGGCATACAGCGGATGCTCATCCGCAAGTGCATCCTCGCCAAGAAACCCGTCATTGTGGCCACCCAGATGCTCCATACGATGATCAACAACCCCCGTCCCACCCGGGCCGAGGTGACCGACATCGCCAACGCCATTTACTACCGCACCGACGCCCTGATGCTGAGCGGCGAGACCGCGTACGGCAAATATCCCGTGGAGGCGGTGAAGACCATGACCACCATCGCCGCGCAGGCCGAATTGGACAAGATCTGGGAGAACGACATACGCATTCCTCTCGACGACGGCAGCAACGATGTCACCGCCTTCTTGGCCAAACAAGCGGTAAAGGCCACCACCAAGCTGAAGATCAGGGCCATCATCACCGACAGCTATAGCGGACGCACGGCACGCAACCTGGCCGCCTTCCGGGGACGATACCCCGTGCTGGCCATCTGCTACAAAGAGAAGACCATGCGCCATCTCTCGCTATCCTACGGCGTGGAGGCCATCTACATGCCCGAGCTATCCAACGGGCAGGAGTATTACTTCGCCGCCCTTCGCCGCCTCCTGAAAGAGAACCGCCTGAAACCCACCGACATGGTAGGCTATCTCAGCAGCGGAAAAGCGGGTACGCAAACCTCTTTCCTCGAGATCAACGTGGTGGAAGACGCGCTGAAACATGCCAACGAGACGGTGTTGCCCAACAACAACCGCTACCTCTAACCGACCCATCTCCCCACGGCGATGCAAGAGAACGGATCCATCGACGACTATATCCTGCGGCACATCGACCCTGAGAGCGACTTCCTGAAGTCGCTCTACCGGCAGACGTACGTGAAGCTGCTCTACCCACACATGGCGTCGGGACACCTGCAAGGACGCATGCTCAAGATGTTCGTGCAGATGATACGCCCCCGGCAGGTGCTCGAGATAGGGACATACAGCGGATACTCCGCTCTCTGCATAGCCGAGGGGCTGGCCGAGGGAGCCACGCTACACACCATAGAGATCAACGACGAGCAAGAGGACTTCACCCGCCCCTGGCTCGAACGTTCGCCCAAAGCCACCCAAATCCGTTTCCACATCGGCGACGCGCTGGAAGTGGCGCCCGCGCTGGGCGTCACCTTCGACCTCGCCTTCATCGACGGCGACAAGCGCAAGTACGTCGATTACTACGAGATGACGCTCCGACTCCTCGCTTCCGGCGGTTACATCATTGCCGACAATACGCTATGGGCGGGGCACGTGTTGGACACTCCCCGCCCTTCCGACGCGCAAACTCTCGGCATACAAGCTTTCAACGACCACGTGGCGAAAGACCAACGCGTGGAGAAAGTGATACTCCCACTGCGCGACGGGCTGACGATTATCCGGAAGAAAGAGACATCCCTAAATCGGCCACGCAAAACATAGAGGTTTCAAGATAATCACGTACCTTTGTCCCCCAGAACATCATAGTATCAAAGATATGGCTATTACAATCCAGAAAATCTCCACGAAAGGAGATCTGAAACGATTCATTCGTTTCAACTATCAGATGTACAAGGGAAATCCCTACTCCGTGCCCGATCTATACGACGACATGCTCAATACGTTCAACAAGCGGAAGAACCCCGCTTTCGAGTTTTGTGAAGCCGATTACTTCATGGCTTTCAAGGACGGCAAACCCGTGGGACGGGTGGCGGCCATCATCAACCGCCGGGCCAACGAAAAGTGGGACATCAAGCACGTGCGCTTCGGCTGGATCGACTACATCGACGACCATGAGGTCTCGGAGGCGCTTATCCAGACCGTAGAACGATGGGGACGGGAACGGGGGATGACGCATATCGCCGGACCGCTGGGATTCACCGACCTCGACGCCGAGGGGATGCTGGTGGAGGGGTTCGACCAGCTTAGCACCATGGCGACCATCTACAATTACCCCTACTATCCCGAGCACCTCGAAAGGCTTGGCTTCGTGAAGGATGCCGACTGGGTGGAATACCAGATATTCATCCCCGAGGCCATTCCCGACAAGCATAAGCGCATTTCCGACCTCGTCCAGCGGAAGTACAACCTCAAGGTGAAAAAATACACCTCGGGCAAGAAGATCGCCCGCGACTACGGACAAGCCATCTTCGAGCTGATGAACGAAGCTTACAGCCCACTCTACGGATTCTCTCCCCTCACCCAACGACAGATCGACCAATACGTGAAGATGTACCTCCCCATCCTCGACCTGCGGATGGTGACGCTCATCACCGACGCCGACGACCAGCTCGTAGGCTTCGGCATCTCCATGCCCTCGCTGGCCGAGGCCTTGCAGAAATCGCACGGGCGACTGCTTCCCTTCGGGTGGTACTACCTGCTCAAGGCGCTCTTCATGAAGCGGAGGGCAAAGATGCTCGACCTGCTCATCGTGGCCGTGAAGCCCGAATACCAAAATAAAGGGGTCAACGCGCTTTTATTTTCGGACTTGATTCCCATTTATCAGAAATTAGGCTTTATCTTTGCCGAGAGCAATCCCGAGCTGGAGCTGAACGGCAAGGTACAGGCCCAGTGGGACTACTTCGAGACGCGGCAGCATAAGCGGCGGCGATCGTTTATCAAAGAGATTGAATAACAAGGAGGAATAAGACCATAAGGAGGAATAAAACGATGAAAGAAGAGTACGACCTGACGCCGGCGCCTGGTGTCGACGGCACGGTAGAATACACGGACGACAACATCCGCCACCTGAGCGACATGGAACACGTGCGCACCCGACCTGGCATGTACATCGGCCGGTTGGGCGACGGCTCACACGCCGAGGACGGCATCTACGTGCTGCTCAAAGAGGTGATAGACAATAGCATCGACGAGTTCAAGATGCAGGCGGGCAAGAAGATAGAGATCATCGTGGAAGACAACCTGCGGGTGAGCGTGCGCGACTACGGACGGGGTATCCCCCAGGGCAAGCTTATCGAGGCGGTGAGCATGCTCAACACCGGAGGCAAGTACGACAGCAAGGCGTTCAAGAAAAGCGTCGGGCTGAACGGCGTGGGAGTCAAGGCGGTAAACGCCCTGAGCCAACGCTTCGAGGTGCGCAGCTACCGTGACGGAAAGGTGCGCGTAGCCACCTTCGCCAAGGGGGAGCCGCGGACCGACCACACGGAGCCTACTACCGAGGAGAACGGTACCTATATCTTCTTCGAACCCGACGCCACGCTGTTCACGGGCTATCTCTTCCAACCCGACTTCATCGAGACGATGCTGCGCAATTATACCTATCTCAATACCGGACTCTCCATCGTCTACAACGGACATCGCATCGTGTCGCGCAACGGATTGGTCGACCTGCTCAACGACAACATGACCACCACCGGGCTATACCCCATCGTGCACCTCAAGGGCGAGGATATCGAGATCGCCTTCACCCACACCGGACAGTACGGAGAGGAGTACTACTCCTTCGTCAACGGACAGCATACCACCCAGGGTGGCACCCATCAAAGTGCCTTCAAGGAGCATATCGCACGCACCATCAAGGAGTTCTTCAACAAGAACATGGATACCGCCGACATACGCAACGGACTGGTGGCAGCCATCGCCGTCAACGTGGAGGAACCCATCTTCGAGAGCCAGACCAAGACCAAGCTCGGATCCACCAACATGGAGCCGGGGGGCGTGACGGTGAACAAGTACGTGGGCGACTTCATCAAACAGGAAGTGGACAACTTCCTCCATAAACATGCCGACACCGCCGAGGTGATGCTGCAAAAGATCCAAGAATCGGAGAAGGAACGCAAAGCCATTGCCGGCGTCACCAGGTTGGCCCGCGAGCGAGCTAAGAAAGCCAGCCTTCACAACCGTAAGCTACGCGACTGCCGCATACACCTCAACGATCCCAAAGGCAAGGGGCTGGAGGAAGATTCGTGCATCTTCATCACCGAGGGCGACTCGGCCAGCGGATCCATCACCAAGAGCCGCGACGTGAACACCCAAGCCGTGTTCAGCCTCAGGGGAAAACCACTCAACTCCTTCGGCCTGACGAAGAAGGTGGTGTACGAGAATGAGGAGTTCAACCTCTTGCAAGCGGCCCTCAACATCGAGGACGGGCTGGACGGGCTACGCTACAACAAGGTTATCGTGGCCACCGACGCCGACGTGGACGGCATGCATATCCGCCTGCTCATGATCACGTTCTTCCTACAGTTCTTCCCCGACCTCATCAAGAAAGGGCACGTTTATATCCTCCAGACGCCCCTCTTCCGCGTCCGGAACAAGAAGAAGACCCTCTACTGCTACACCGAGGAAGAACGGCTGAACGCCATCGAGGAGCTTAGCCCAAACCCCGAAATCACCCGCTTCAAGGGATTGGGCGAGATCTCGCCCGACGAGTTCAAGAACTTCATCGGCCAGGACATGCGCCTGGAACAGGTGACGCTCCGCAAGACCGACGCCGTGAAGGCGTTGCTCGAGTTTTACATGGGCAAAAACACCATGGAACGGCAGAGCTTCATCATCGACAACCTCGTCATCGAAGAAGACTTAGCCTCATGAAAAGAGCCATATTCCCCGGTACGTTCGACCCCTTCACCATAGGCCACGCCTCCATCGTGAATCGCTCGCTCGCCTTCATGGATGAGGTGGTGATAGGTATCGGCATCAACGAGAATAAGAATACCTATTTCCCCGTGGAGAAGCGGCTGGACATGATACGCGACCTCTATCGCGACATGCCGCGGGTACGCGTGATGGCGTACGACTGCCTCACCATCGACTTCGCACGCCTGGTCGACGCCCAGTTCATCGTTCGCGGCATACGCACCGTGAAGGACTTCGAGTACGAGGAGACCATCGCCGACATCAACCGCAAGCTGTCGGGCGTAGATACCATCCTGCTCTTCACCGAGCCTGAACTCACCTGCATCAGCTCTACCATCGTGCGCGAGCTGCTGACGTATGGCAAGGACGTGAGCCAGTTTGTTCCCGAGGGAATGAGGATTAGTGATTAGTGATTAGTGGGGGGAGATGATGATGGAAGGTTATGGCATAAGGCGGGCAACGACAGATGATATTCCGTTGATACGGGAGATGGCCGACGTGGTCTTCCCACACACGTATCGAGAGATTCTGTCGCCCCTCCAGTTGACGTATATGATGGAATGGATGTACTCTCCCGAAAGTCTGCTCAAGCAGATGGAGGAGGAAGGGCACGTGTACTTCATCGCCGAGGATGCCGACGGGATGCCTTGCGGATACGTCTCCGTGCAGCGGCAAGGCGATGCGTTGTTTCATTTGCAAAAGATCTATGTGCTACCTCCCTGGCAGGGCAAGCATTGCGGCAGCTTCCTCTTTCGCGAGGCTGTGGACTATATCCGGCGGGTACACCCAGCGCCTTGCCTGATGGAACTCAACGTGAACAGGAACAACAAGGCGTTGCTGTTCTACGAACGCATGGGGATGAGGAAGCTGCGCGAGGGCGATTTTCCTATCGGCAACGGCTACTACATGTGCGACTACATCATGGGGCTGGAGATCAACTCTTGTGAATGATCTCTATCTTTTCGCCATTGGCCGCCCTTTTTCGCAGTGAACGGGGGGTGTCGCCAAAGGACTCCTTGCAGAAATGGGCCAAGTGCGAGAGCGAATCGAAGCCGTAACGCTCGCATAGCTCCGTCATTCGCTGGTTGGTGTGCTGCAGGTCGTCCAGGATGCCTTCACGCTTACGGTTCAATATCCACTCGTACACCGGAATCCCGTATTGGGCCTTGAAGAGGCGACGGAAGGTCGTGAGGGTATATCCGCCCAGCTTGGCGAACTCGTCCACGTTCTTCACCCGGCCATAGTTCTGCATCACAAAGTACTGGAAGCTCTCTTTATAGCTGCTTATGGGGTAGAAGAACGTGCGCAGTTGCGGCAGCGGATATTCGGTGATGAGCAAATGAACCAGCTCCTTGCTTTTCAGCGCGAGGTAGGGAGGACACTGTGGATCTTGACGGAGAAGTTCGGACAATTCGCCAATCGTACGCTGTATCCAGACGTTCATCGTGAGCGGAACGTAAGTGCGTGGAGGCTGCGGATTGTTAATGATTTCTCGATAGGGATCTTCGCAAAGAAGTGGAAGCTCGTTAAATAGAAATATCACGCATTCCACTCTCGTAAGGGCGCGCATCTCCATGTATGAACCAATACCTTGTAATACAAATTGCTTCTCTATGAGAATTGTTTCCTTGTACTCTTCGCTATTGATAAGCAACTCTCCTTTCAAAACAAATAGCATACAGTTTTGCGCACACTTTCCCTTCGGAAAGTGCTCACCCTTGCTCAGGCGCTTATACGAAAGAGTATTCTCCGTTGTTTTGGCGCACCCTATACAATCATGACGTATGCAAGAAAAATCGTGAGGCATAGGTTATCTTCGTTATTACAGCTGCAAAGATATGGTTTTTATTAGAACCAAAAGCTAAAATGTCAACTATTTGAATGTTTCTTCGAGGCTTTTATATATTTTTGGCAGATTATTTGCGCCCCTTCACGAGGTAAACCCATTTTCTTTTCCTATTTTTGCGCCGTGCACGCAAACGGTGCGCAAATAGAAAGTAAATCGTATCAATAATTAAAAGATAGTAATCATGAGAACGAATTATGAGATCCGGTATGCGGCTCATCCGGAGGATGCGAAGAGCTACGACACCGCACGTATCCGTCGCGACTTCCTTATCGAACGCCTGTTCACTCCAAACGAAGTAAATATGGTCTATTCCATGTACGACCGCATGGTAGTGGGAGGCGCCATGCCCGTTGATGAGCGACTGGAGCTGGAAGCCATCGATCCGCTAAAAGCACCCTGCTTCCTCTCGCGTAGGGAGATGGGCATCTTCAACGTGGGCGGGCCGGGATTGGTAAAGGCTGGCGAAGCCCTGTTCGAGCTGAATTACAAAGAGGCACTATACCTTGGGGCGGGCGACCGGCAGGTCGTCTTCGAGAGCAAGGACGACGCCCACCCCGCCAAGTTCTACTTCAATTCGGTAGGCGCGCACCGTAACTACCCCGACCGGAAGGTGACGAAAGCCGACGCCGTGTTGGCCGAGATGGGGACGCTGGAAGGCTCCAACCACCGGAACATCAACAAGATGCTGGTGAGCCAGGTGCTACCCACCTGCCAGCTACAGATGGGAATGACCGAGCTGATGCCTGGAAGCGTGTGGAACACCATGCCCGCCCACGTGCACAGCCGCCGCATGGAAGCCTACTTCTATTTCGAGATCCCCGACGACCAGGCCATCTGCCACTTCATGGGACAAGTGGACGAGACGAGGCACATCTGGATGAAAGGCGACCAAGCCGTGCTCTCGCCCGACTGGTCCATACATGCCGGAGCGGGTACGCACAACTACACCTTCATCTGGGGCATGGGGGGAGAGAACCTTGACTACGGTGACCAAGACTTCTCGGCGATCACAGCGCTTAAATAAATGAAGGACTAAGAATGAAGAACTAAGGATCAGCAGTGACGGCAATGCTCGTTCCACCCGATTCGCGACTCTCCATTCTTAATACTTAATTCCTAATTAATAAAAGCAATTCGATTATGGTAAATTTTTCATTGGAAGGTAAAGTGGCGTTGGTGACGGGTGCTTCGTACGGCATCGGCTTCGCCATCGCGACCGCCTTCGCCAAGGCCGGCGCGAAAATCGTGTTCAACGACCTCAAGCAGGAGCTGGTAGAGAAAGGGATGGCCTCCTACAAGGCCGAGGGCATAGATGCCAAAGGCTACGTATGCGACGTCACCAACGAGGAGCAAGTCAACGCTTTGGTGGCGCAGATAGAGAAAGAAGTTGGGGTGATCGACATCCTGGTCAACAACGCCGGCATCATCAAGCGCATCCCGATGTGCGACATGACGGCAGCCGAGTTCCGGCAAGTCATCGACGTAGACCTCAACGCACCCTTCATCGTAGCCAAGGCCGTCATCCCCGGCATGATCAAGAAGGGACACGGAAAGATCATCAACATCTGCTCCATGATGAGCGAGTTGGGACGCGAAACCGTATCGGCCTACGCGGCAGCAAAGGGCGGACTCAAGATGCTGACCCGCAACATCTGCTCAGAATATGGCGAGTACAACATCCAGTGCAACGGCATCGGCCCGGGATATATCGCCACGCCGCAAACCGCTCCTTTACGCGAGAAGCAGGCCGACGGGTCACGCCATCCGTTCGACCAGTTCATCATCGCCAAGACGCCAGCAGCACGGTGGGGAACGCCCGAGGACCTGCAGGGACCGGCCGTGTTCCTGGCATCCGACGCTTCCGACTTCGTGAACGGACACGTACTCTACGTCGATGGAGGCATTCTCGCCTACATCGGCAAACAACCCTAAAAAAGAGATGTTGACGAGGAGGACAAGGAGACTGGTTGGCAAGAGCCGATCTGTCCCCCTTGTCCCCTCGTCTCCTTGCCTCTTGTCAACCCCCTCCTATATTTTTATGAAGAAGAAGATCATATTCCTGATCACCGTCCTGATTGGCATCTCCGCATGTGCCGACGGACATCGGTCACTGACGGTGACCATAAGCAACCCCCTCGCTTTCCAGCGATCGGGCGAGATGGTAGAAATGTCGATGAGCACCCTGTCGGGCAAGCTCCGGCTGGCCGATACCGAAGAGATGGTGGTGCTCGACGCCGATGGCGGGCAAGTGCCCTACCAAGTGACTTACGACGGCAAGATGGTGTTTCCCGCCACTGTCCCGGCAAACGGCACGGCCACCTATACCATTCGCGTCGGCGATCTTGTCCCCGTACCCGTGACGGCCTGCGGCAAGTACTATCCCGAGCGGCTCGACGACGTGGCGTGGGAAAACGACCTCGTGGCCTTCCGCACCTATGGTCCCGCCCTGCAACGGCGGGGCGAACGTTCTTTCGGCTACGACGTGTTCACGAAGAACAACACTTCCGAGCCGGTGGTGGAAGCCCGCTACGCCGAAGAGTTGAATCCGGAGAAACGCGCGCGGATAGCCGAGCTGAGAAAGAGCGATCCCAAGGCCGCCAACGAGCTGCAACGCGCCATCTCATACCACGTCGACCACGGCAACGGTATGGACTGCTACTCCGTGGGACCCACCCTGGGGGGAGGTACCGCCGCGCTGTTGCAAGGCGATACCATCATCTACCCCTACTGCTACCGCACGCAGGAGATCCTCGACAACGGACCCCTCCGGTTCACTCTACGCCTGGAGTTCAACCCATTCACCCTGCGGGGTGACACCGGTGTGGTGGAGACACGACTCATCTCGCTCGACGCAGGCTCGTACCTCAACAAGACCGTCGTGACTTATGCCCACCTCAAAGCCGCGCTTCCCGTGGCCACCGGCATCGTGTTGCACGACGACGGACCTGTGGTGACCGACGCCGAGGCGGGCTACGTCACCTACGTCGACCCTACCGACCACCCCGACGGCAGCAATGGAAAGATGTTCATGGGAGCCGCCTTCCCCGCGCGGGTGAAGGAAGCCAAGACCCTCCTCTTCTCCGACCAGGAGAAGAAACAGCATGGCGGAGCCAAAGGCCACCTGCTGGCCATCAGCGACTACCAGCCCGGCGAGGCCTACACCTATTACTGGGGATCGGCATGGAGCAAAGGCGCCATACGGACATCCGATGCCTGGGATACCTACATGGCTCGCTACGCGCAATGCCTGCGCGCCCCGCTGGTGGTGAGCTACTGACCCCCGCCCACTCCCGAAAATGCCATATCCCTACGTGGATAAGGCATGATCGCTATGTCCGCGGTCGAACGACACCGAATGGCGAATATGGAACATACAGGAAAGTCAGGAATGGAATCTATCAAAGCATATCTTGACGAGCAAGTGGCCCGTATCAACGTGCCGCTCTTCATCGAGAGCGACCCGGTGAAGTTCGTGCATCGTTACGCGCGGCTCCAGGATGTGGAAATCGTGGCGTTCGCCGTGGCTACCATCGCCTGGGGGAAGCGGGAGACTATTCTCAGGGATGCCACGCGGATGCTCGACCAGCTGGGAAGCAGCCCTTACGACTACGTGATGGGCGGCGGTTATCGCCGGCTGGGCACGGCTAACGTGCATCGCACCTTCTTCGAGCAGGACCTGGCGGCCATGCTGCATGGCTTCCACGAGATACTCGCCAGCCACGACAGCCTGGAAGCCTACCTCCACACCTGCCTCGGGGAGCAGGCGGAGGGTGGGGTGGAGGCGAACGCCTGGAACATCGCCCCAAGGCTGCGCTTGCCGTACAACGTGGAGAAGAGCGCCTTGAAGCGCGTCAACATGGCCTTGCGATGGCTGGTGCGCACCGACGGCATCGTCGACCTGGGCGTGTGGAAATTCATCGACCCCTCGCGACTTTATATCCCGCTCGACGTACACGTAGCCAATACCGCCCGACAGCTGGGGCTGTTGCGCCGCAAGAGCAACGACCGCAAGGCTGTGGAGGAACTCACCGCCAGGCTGCGCGACTTCTGCCCCGAGGATCCGGTGAAGTACGACTTCGCGCTGTTTGGCCTGGGTGTAGAGAAATAGGGAAGCGCTAACGCAACCGCAACTCGTACCGCTTGGTGGCTCCAGCGTAGATGCCACTGTCGCGGAAGTCGCATTCGGCCACGGCCTGCCTGCCTCCCTGACGCACCTCTACGTGGATGAGCGAGCGGGTTTGTCCGGGATCGGCCACGTGGAGGGTGAGGTCGTTCTTGTCGTTCGTCAGCAGCATGAGGGCGCAAGGCTTGTCGACCGTCACTTCTCGTCCGGCGGCGACGTAGGTACCCGGCTCGTAGCAGATCATCTGTGTGAGGCCCAGGCGGCGATGCTCCACGATTTGCGCGCAGGCGGTGTTCGACAGGATGCGGATGTCGCTCCGCCGCAGGTAGCGGCGCACCTCGTCGGGCGTGCTCACGGCCGGGAGCACGATATAGGCGTAAGTGGCGTCGGAGGGTCGCGAGCCGTGTTCGAGGCCGATGGTGAACACTTGCTTCTCCACGCGCTCGGGCGAGTAGGTGTGGTTGATGTCGTACCAGCTGCCCCGTTGCTTTTCGCGGCTCACGGATACCGTCCCGCCTTGCGGGAAGAGGTAGGCCACCTTGCCATGTAGCACCCATTCGGGTGAGGCGAGGATGGCGGTGCCTCCTCCGGCGGGAATGTCGGGCTTGTTGTCGGGCGCGATGACGACGTTGCCTCCGGTGGGCGACAGGCACTGGTTGATCGTGGTGCCTACGGGGTAGGGGGATAGGGAGTTGATGTCGGCGCCGAGGCACACCACCTCGTCGTCGAAGAAGAACCAAGCCTTCTTGGCACTGGTGTCGACGCTGTCGTAACGGTCGGTATAGGCATATACGGAGGCTCCCCGAAGGCTGTCGGACACCCCACCGGCGAAGGTCGACGTGCCTGGTGTCTGCCAATCGCTGGCGGCCATGGGGATGCGTTCCACGCGTGGGGCGGTGGTTCCCGGCAAGCGTGTCCAGTCCCATACGGGATAGATGGCTGCGTACTCGTCGCCGTCCACGGCGATGCTCATAGAGCCGTCGGAGAGGAAATAAGTCTTCAGGTTCTCGCCGTTACCGTACTCGCACCTTAGCGTACGCGTGGATACCATGCGCAGGCCTATCGAGTAGGCGGGGCGTGCGTGGAGGGTGTAGTCGCCGATAAAGTAATGGGTGTGTCGCGGCGTCACCTGGTAGTCGGCGGGCCGCGTGCCCGCGAGGCGGTCCGCTATGGCTGCGAACTCATTGGCGCGTGTCGGTTCGAGGTCTATCATGCGCTTGGCGAACGTCATGCGCTTGGGGAAAGCGGGGATGTTGGTGTCGCGGGTGTTACCTGGTCGGCTGATGCCCCGTCCCACGGCACCGAACATCATGTACTGGCCTCGTATGACGCCGTAGTAAGTCTCTCGCATGAACTGGCTTATCAGTTCCAGTTTCTCTTGCGGTATGGCGTAGGGAGTGTCCTTCACGAGCAACGCCACTTGGGTTACTCCTTTCAGGATCTCGTCGCCGTATCCACCGATGTATAGCTGCCGTCCATGCTGGAAGTAGCTGCCGTCGTGCTGGAATCCTTCGGCGGTGGTGTAGGCCACGGGGTCGTAGACATTCTTGAGGGCGTACCGTAGTGCGGCCTCGTCGCGGGTCAGGCAGGCGCGGTATATCCAGTGCAGGGCGATGTCGGTACGGTTGGCTCCCGTCCACTTGGCGGGGTCTCCGCCGTCGGTCCTCATTCGTTCGAGCAGCTGTTTCTCCAGCTCGGCGGGGAGTTGGCGTTCGCCGGCCCTCATCTGTATGAGCAGCACGCCTATGCGTTGCGGCTCGGCTATCTGGTTGTACCACCAGTTGTGGCACCATGGGTTGCGTTGTTGCCAGAAGGCCAATCCTTGGCGTATCTTCTCGAAGAGTGAGGCGTCGCGATAGTGCGGGTTGTCGGGGTTGGTGTAGGCGAAGGCGAAGTCGTACATCCGGTCGACGTGCAGCAGCGGGGGCCAGTTGGTGCGTCGGATGCTGGCGTAGTCGACGTCACGGAAGGAGCCGTCGGACGTGTTGTATTCCGCCAAGGCTTTGTCGATGTCGGGGTTTCGGGCGAATTCGCGTCGCACACGCTGCATAAGCAGCTCGAAGTCGTCGGTTTGTGCCGACAACGTAGTGGTGGCGGCAACGAAGAGTACCAAGAGGCAAGTTCTTAATTTCATGCGGTCGAGAAAATGATTAATGATGCGCGAAGATAGGGAACTCTTCGGAGTTTTCGGGCACGGACGGCACGGATTTCGCGACGCGGCGCTCACTTCTTCTTTTTATTCCAGCCGAAACGTTCACGCTTCTGGCGCATCAGGTCCTCCATACGCTTCTGCCGTGGCTTGCTGTAGTCGACGCTGATGCCGCCTGTTCGGCTTCTTTTCATTCTTTCCTTTCTCTTAAAAGTGTTGGGATAGACGGGGACGCTGAGATTAAGGCTGACATTGAGGTGGCGATATAGGTTGCTGGCGTGGAAGATGCGTTCGCTCACGATCGCGTCGGTGTAGGCGTTCTGTACAGCCTCTGTAAACGTAGTTTTTCCGAATGGATGCACGTAGTAGGTATTCAGCGTGAGGCGGACTCCCGGGGAGAACTTGTAGCCTATGCTGAAGCCGGGTGAGAGTGAGAATTTGGGCAGGTAGTTGGTGAAATACTCCACTACGTACATGCCTTGTCCCCCTCTTTCTTTTAAGAGAACGGTACCATCCGGTCCCGTTTTGCTAAAGATGGCCATTCCTACGCCTAATCGAGGATAGAAAATCCATCGCTTGGATTCCATCCGGTAAGCAAAGCCCGCGTGTAGATCCATGTCAGTTCGCATTCTGTCTTTCCATCCGTAGGAATCCACGTAGTATTTTTCTCCCCATGCTTCAAACGTCTTTTTCACTGCCCTACCTGCATTCATATTGATGCCTGAGGTGCTGAAATTGAAAAACCATCCCCATCGTTTGGAGAAGAAATGGGTGAAGTGCAGCCAGTTTAATACGTACGAGAGGGAGTTTCTGTGAGTGTAGAGCTGGAGTATGTCGTCGCCTACTCCTCCAGGGGCGAGACTCACGTTCACGCCCGCACCAAGTTCCCATATCAGTTGCTTCTTGTACATATTGTCGAGAAGTAGTGAGTCCTCCTTCGATTGAGCTTTGGCTTTTACGCCTACCATGAGAAGGAATAGTGGCAGGATGAGGTATGATATTCTTTTCATAAGTGATAGGGGTGTATTTGGGGTAATTACATGAATGATTCAATAGAGATTGATCGTATCGCTCAGCTGTTCCATCGTCGCTCCGCTCTCGGCGGTGAGTAGCACGCGAAACTGGTAATCTCCGGCAGGCAAGGGAGTGAGCAGCGCTTTGTATATTTTGGCGGTACCTTGGCTAATCAACTTGATCGGTTCTCCTTGGTCTGTGTTTTCCTCCAGTTGATCGGAACTGATGGTATAAGGATAGTCGAACATACTGGCGGTGACATCCGTCTCCTCTGGCTGGGTATCGACATTTCCCTCGAAGGGGAGCCATAAAGCGAAGATCTGCACTTGACGGATGGGATCCTCTAACAGGTACTCGTATCCATAGTACGAATCAGTGGTTCCGTCGATTCCTCTGGCCAAGAGACGTATCTCGAGTAAATACGTCTCTTTGGAAACTTTTCCGTCGGTAACAGCAACGGGCTTCTCGCCTGCGTTATTCCAGTGGTAGAGCTTCATGTCGCTCAGGATGGCAGGAACTTCTTTGTATTCGTAACAATGCGTCGCGCTCGTCGTCAGGAAAACAACAGCGAGCAAGAGGTGATAAAAGGTTTTTGGTCGTTTCATAAAGAGTTGTTTTTAAAGTTTCAGGGGCAAATATAGGGATATAAAACCGGATAATGATAAGCGATGGATAAAAAAGCTTTGAAGGCGGAAAAAGAATATCTCGCCTCAATCGCTTGCTTATCCCCGTCGAAATGCCGTTCTTTGCAGCCGCAAAGTGAAAGCTCCGAAGAATTACCTGGCACACTCCCTCTGGTTGACGCTGGCGGTGCTCGCCGTACTCGTGGGGATGTATGGACTGCCGACGCTGACCGTCGGCGGGCATACCCTGCGGCGTGTCGACCTGCTGAGTGACATCCGGCAGGTGCGGGCCGACACAACCGAGGAGGATTCCATTCCCCTGCCGCCCGTATCGAAGCCCGCCTTCGTGGACACCTGCCGTGCGGGGCTGACCTGCGTCGAGGATTACAGCGACTCCACCATGCGAGGGATGCGTCCCTATTACGAGGCGCTCAACAGAATCGCCGCGGACACGGGTGGAAGAGGCGAACGGACGGGCGGCGATCAGCTGGTACGCGTGGCCGTGTTCGGCGACTCCTTCATCGAGGCCGACATCTTCACCGCCGACCTGCGCGAGATGCTCCAACGACGGTATGGCGGTCTCGGCGTGGGATACGTCGACATCACCTCCACCACCTACGGCTACCGCCCCACCGTGCGCCACAGCTTCGGCGGATGGGCGAGCCACGCCGTGACGGACAGCACTTACTTCGATCGTAAGAAGCAAGGCATCTCCTGCCACTACTTCGTGCCCGGACGGGGAGCATACGCCGAGCTGCGGGGACAACGCACGTACGCCTCACTGCTCGACACCTGCGAGCGAGCTACCATCTTCTTCCTTACCCGCGACACGATGCGCCTCACCGCACGCGTCAACCGCGGCGAGGTGCGGAGCTATACCGTGCCGCCCTCCGCCCGGCTGCAGTCGCGCCAGGTGGACGGCCGCATAGGCTCCATCCGCTGGACGGTGAACGAGGCCGACTCCGCCCTCTTCTACGGCATGACGATGGACGCGCGACGAGGCATCGCCGTGGACAACTTCTCGCTCCGCGGCAGCTCGGGGCTGTCGTTGCGCAACATCCCGCCCGCCTTCCTGGCCGACTTCAATCACCAGCGACCCTACGACCTCATCATCCTGCAATACGGCCTGAACGTGGCCACCCCGCGGGGACGAGACTATAACGGATACAAAACGGGTATGCTCAACGTCATCGACTACCTGAAACGCGCCTTTCCCCAAGCGGGCTTTCTGCTCGTCGGCGTGGGCGACCGCGACTACCGTACCGACGACGGGACGCTGCGCACCATGCCCGGCGTGAAGAACCTCATCCGCTACCAGCAAGCCATCGCCGCCGAGAGCGGCATCGCCTTCTGGAACATGTACGAGGCGATGGGAGGCGAAGGAAGCATGGCGAAGCTGGTGGATGCCAAGCCGCCGATGGCCAACTACGACTATACGCACATCAACTTCCGCGGCGGCAAGCACTTGGCGGGCTTGCTCTACGAGACACTGATTTATGGCAAGGAACAATACGACAGGAGGCAAGCGTATGAGAATGAATAGGCTCGCGACGATCATCGCCCTCCTCCTCGTCCTCCTCGGAGGCGGAGAGACCCGCGGACAAAGTCCGCTACCTCCCGCCGCCCCCGTCGGCAAGCCGGGTGAGCTGATCCGTGCGATGCGGGAGCTGACGGATATCAACGACACCATTCCCGCTTTCCGGGCGACTTTGCCGAGCGCTTTCCGCGAGGTGGGACGCAATGAGATCGACGACGCGTTCGGCCAGCTGCGGCCCGTGATGGAACGCCTCCGCAGGGCGCGGGCACTGTTTGCCGACGACAGCGTGCGCATCGTCCACATCGGCGACAGCCACGTACGGGGACACCTCTTCCCGCAGGCCACGGGCAACCGCCTGAAAGAGACCTTCGGGAAGGTGAGCTACGTGGACATGGGCGTCAACGGCGCCACCTGCATCACCTTCACCCATCCCGAGCGGGTGGAGCAAATCGCGGCGCTACGTCCCGAGTTGCTCATCCTCTCGTTCGGCACCAACGAGAGCTACAACCGCCGCTACAACGCCGCCGCCCACTACCGGCAGATCGACGAGCTGGTGAACCTGCTGCGGCAAGCCATGCCCGACGTGCCCATCCTGCTCACCACGCCACCCGGCTCGTACGACCGTTTTCGCCGCCGCGGACGACGGACGAGATACGCCGTCAACCCCCGCGTGCAAGCCGCCGCCGACGTCATACGCCGGTATGCCGGGGACCATCAGCTGGCCGTGTGGGATATGTTCGCCGCCGTGGGCGGCGACAAGCGAGCCTGCGTCAACTGGACCGACGCCAAGCTGATGCGCCCCGACCACGTGCACTTCCTGCCCGAGGGATACGCCCTGCAGGGCGACCTGCTTTACGAAGCGTTCATCAAAGCCTACAACCGCTATGTTTCGGCCCTTCAATGACATAGACCCCGACAGGCTGAAGGCGGTGTTCGCGTACGACCCCGCGGCGCCGATGATATTCAGCAGCGGCCTCTTCCTGTGGCTCTTCGCCGCCTTCCTGGTGGTCTACCTCTTGCTGCGCCGCCGCGACACGGCACGCATACTTTTCGTCACACTCTTCTCCTATTACTTTTACTATAAGAGCAGCGGCACCTATTTCTTCCTGCTCGCCGTGGTCACCGTGAGCGACTTCCTGATAGGGCGGCTGATGGGACGCGTACAGGCACGCTGGAAACGGAAGCTGCTGGTGACGGCCAGTCTCACGGTCAACCTTGGGCTGCTCTGCTACTTCAAATACACCAATTTTTTCGGAGGCGTCCTCGCCTCCATCACGGGCGGTACGTTTACGGCGCTGGACATCTTCCTGCCCGTGGGCATCTCCTTCTTCACGTTCCAGTCGCTGAGCTACACCATCGACATCTATCGCCGACAGATTGAGCCGCTCCGCCGCCTGCTCGACTACGCCTTCTACGTATCCTTCTTCCCGCAATTGGTGGCGGGACCCATTGTCCGTGCCCGCGACTTCATCCCGCAGATCCGCCAGCCGCTCTACGTCTCGCGCGAGATGTTCGGACGGGGCATCTTCCTCATCGTCTCGGGACTGTTCAAGAAGGCCATCATCTCCGACTACATCAGCGTCAACTTCGTGGAGCGCATCTTCGATGCCCCCGCGCTCTACTCGGGCGTGGAGAACCTCATGGGCGTGTACGGCTACGCCTTGCAGATCTATTGCGACTTCTCGGGCTATAGCGACATGGCCATCGGCATCGCCCTGCTGCTGGGCTTCCGGTTCAACATCAACTTCGACTCGCCCTATAAGTCGGCTTCCATCACCGAGTTCTGGCGGCGCTGGCACATCTCCCTCTCCAGCTGGCTGAAGGATTATCTCTACATCTCCCTGGGCGGCAATCGCCACGGGAAGTTGAGGCAGTACCTCAACCTCATCATCACCATGTTCCTTGGCGGGCTATGGCACGGCGCCTCGTGGAATTTCGTGGGATGGGGCTTGCTGCATGGCGTGGCCTTGGCCGCGCACAAGATGTGGATGACCCTCACGGGGAGGAAGAAGGGCGAGCGTTCCCGCGGCTGGCGACGGGTGGCGGGCGTGGCGCTAACTTTCCACTTCGTCTGCTTCTGTTGGATCTTCTTCCGCAACGCCGACTTCGAGAACGCGATGAGCATGCTCCGACAGATCTTCACCGCCTTCCACCCGCGCCTCTTCGCGCAGTGGGCCGAGGGTTATTGGCAGGTGTTTGCTCTCATGCTGCTGGGCTTCCTGCTCCACTTCGCCCCCGCCAAGTGGGAGAATGCCGCCTGCCGGGGCGTCACCCGCCTGCCACTGCCCGGCAAGGCGTTGCTGCTGGTGGCACTTGTCTATCTCGTCATCCAGATGAAGAGTGCCGACATACAGCCATTCATTTATTTCCAGTTCTAAGAGATGAGGAACAGAGACCAAAAAGTCCGGGTCTCCAATCCCATGTGAACACGCTTGGGAGAAAGCCCGGGCTTCGGGGAAATGAAGATTTTATCCCGTTTCCTTGTCCACGCGGAGAAGTTTTCCTAATATTGCGCGTCGCTGGCGACCTAACTTGCGCGATATGAGACTAAGTTACATATACCACAGCGGTTTTGCCCTCGAAGCCGAAGGCGTTACCGTTATCATCGACTATTACAAAGATTCCTCGGAAGCCGATAGCAGCCGTGGAATTGTCAACGATCGGCTGCTTGGCAATGCCGGGCCGCTGTACGTGCTGTCCACCCATTTTCATCCCGACCATTTCAATCCCGAGGTACTGGGCTGGCGCGACAGGCGACAGGCGCGCGAGACGCGTTATATCTTCTCGCGCGACATCCTGAAGCACCGGCGCGCCAAGCTCGGCGATGCCACCTATATCCGCAAAGGCGAGCGATATGCCGACGACCGCCTGATCGTCGAGGCTTTCGGCTCCACCGACGTGGGCAGCTCCTTCCTCATCAAGCTCGACGGCATGAACATCTTCCACGCCGGCGATCTCAACAACTGGCATTGGAGCGAGGAATCGACCCCCGAGGAGATACGCAAGGCCGAGGGCGACTACCTGGCCGAGCTGGACTACATCCGGCGACACGTCGACGACCCGATACACCTTGCCATGTTCCCCGTAGACCAACGGATGGGACGAGGCTACATGAAGGGAGCCGCGCAGTTTGTCGACCGCTTCCGCCCCGCCCTGTTTGCGCCCATGCACTTTGGCGAGGATTACGAAGGAGGCAACGCCATGCGCGGCTACGTCGAGGGGGCTGGAGGCCGGTTCCTCACCATCGCCCATCGGGGCGAGAGCTTCGAGTTAAATCCCTTAGAGAGCAAAAAAAAATCCATTAAATACATAACATAATGAAGAAGTTTACCATCCTGTTCCTAACCCTGCTCTTCGTCCTCCCGATGGCGACGCAGGCCAATACCGCGAAAGACCGCGACGATAGCCGATACCTTGCCGGAGCCGTTCCCGAGGTGGACGGAAAAGTCGTATTCTCCAAGGAGATCCAAGTGGCAGGCATGAGCCGCCAACAAATCTACGACACCCTCCTGAAGTGGCTCACCGAGCGGCTGAAAGAAAACAAGAACCTGAGCCGGGTGGTCTACACCGACGCTGAGAAAGGCATCATCGCCGGACTGGGCGAGGAGTGGATCGTGTTCAGCTCGAGCGCCCTATCGCTGGACCGCACGCTGATCAACTACCAAGTCACCGTGACCTGCCAGGAAGGCAGCTGCCTGGTGGAGTTGGAAAAGATCCGCTTCACTTACCGAGACACCGAGAAGTACACCGCCGAAGAGTGGATTACCGACAAGTACGCCCTCAACAAAGCCAAGACCAAGCTCGTACGCGGACTGGCCAAGTGGCGCCGCAAGACGGTTGACTTCGCCGACGACCTGTTCATGGATGTCGCCGTGGAACTCGGAGCGCGCGACACCCGTCCGCGCGACGCCCGCAAGAAGAACGACGACGAGGCGAAAGCCGCGCCAACCGTGGAACAAGCCGCGGCGCCGATCGTCATCGCCCAGGGCAACCTGGAGAGGCCCCAACCCGTGAAGCCCGTGAAGATCGCCCGTGAGGACGCCGTGACGCCTGCCCAGCCTGCATCGTCTGCCCAGCCCGAATACGCCCCTGTCGACCTGAAACAAATCCCCGGCGACGTGTACGCCCTGATGGGTAGCGCCCGATTGGTGATCTCGATCGGTACCGACGAGTTTAACATGACCAACATGACCGCCAACGCCGGTGGAGCGATAGGATTCCTCGCCGGAAAGGCCGTGGCCTACTGCAACCTCGCGCCCGACCAGCCGTACGACGTCATGGAAAAGGCTTCGACCTACACGCTGAAGCTCTATCCGCAGGGACAGACCACGCCGCAAGCCATCATCGAGTGCGTGAAGCTGCCGCAACAAGCCGCCCCGCAGGCCGGACAACCCCGTACCTACGTCGGCGAGATCACCAAATTGTCACTCAAGAAATAAACCGCAAAAAGAAAAGAAGCGATGGAAATCAAGAGCAGATTCGACCATTTCAACATCAACGTTACCAACCTCGAGCGCAGTATCGCCTTCTATGGCGAGGCGCTCGGGTTGCGCGAGCACCACCGCAAGCAAGCCGCCGACGGCTCGTTCACTCTCGTCTACCTCACCGACGGCGATACCGGCTTTCTCCTGGAGCTGACCTGTTTGCGCGACCACGCCGACCAGCCTTACGAGCTGGGCGAGAACGAGAGCCACCTCTGTTTCCGTGTGGCGGGCGACTACGAAGCCGTCCGCCACTACCACAAGCAGATGGGCTGCGTCTGCTTCGAGAACGTCGAGATGGGACTCTACTTCATTCACGACCCCGACGACTACTGGATAGAGATACTACCCCTCGGGCGGTAAGTGTGCTTGGGGCGAAAGGCGCGCATTCGGACAAAGCGAAACTCATTAGACGCTGACAACACGGATAACACGAATCTAAAATATATAAATCCGTGTCATCCGTGTCATCCGTGTCATCAGCGTCTAAAAAATCATTGCACAAAATTACCCCGCACGAAGTATAAAGCTTCGGCTTTGTTCATGATGACGTTGCTTGGTGGTCAGAAGGCGTACGCGAATCCCACATTGAGATAGATGGGATACATGGCGAAGCTGATGGTGTCGAAATCCTTCTTGAAGATGTCGTTGAGGCCCCACGTGAAGTCGGCGTAGACGTTGAGATGCTTGAAGGCTCTCCATTCGGCGCCCAGCTGCATGCCCCACTGGAAGCGGCGAAGGTCCTTGGAGAAGTCGTACGTGGCTACGCTCTCGCCAGTGAAGTCCACGCGCTCGCCCGTGGCGTCGGGGGTGCGCAGGTGTCCGTCGTAGACGTGTCCCGAGAAGTTGCGCTCGAGGACGTACGAGAGGTAGGGTCCCAGGGCGAGCTTCCACCGCCGGGTGAGCTGGTAGTTGGCCAGTATGGGTATGGTGAGGTATGAGTTGCTCACCTTGGTATTCACGCCTCCGGTCCATAGTCCCTCGAGGGGACGTCCCAGGTCGTTGGTGATGCGCATGCCGTAGTTCTTCACGGTGGCGTCGGTGTTCATCTTCTTGTTCTCTAAGCGCAGCCCGAGGGTGAGTCCCCACTTGTGGCGGGCGTCGAACCACTTGGTGGCGTGTCCTTCGATGGAGAGCGCCATGCCGGGAGCGTAGCTGTCGATGCCGCGAATCTCTTGCGGCAGGGGTAAGGGTGCGGTGCCGCCGATGCTGACTCCGGCCTTCACCTCGTAGTTCCATCCGTGCAGGGCCATGGAGATGAGGCTTTGGTTTCTCTCTTCTTGCGCGCTGGCCGATGGTGTGGCGGCGAGGAGCAGCGCGAGGCTGGCCAGCAGGATAAGGGTATGTTTCTTCTTCATGATGATGCGTTCGTTCTTCCTGTTTTTGATACGGTTATTCACACACGATGTTCACTTCGTCCACGTAGAGGGTGCTGCCCAGCGCGCCGGCGAAGGTGGCTCCCTTGAGGCTGGAGGAGAAGACGATGGCGAGTTTGTACTTGCCGTCTTGCAGCTTCCGCGCGTCGACGGCGCGTCCCTCATAGGCGTTGAAGGGGAGGTCGAACGGTGTCCAGTTGTCGGCCTCGGGTGTCCCTCCGCCGTCGGTCATGCGGGCCATGGAGACGATTTTGGCCTTTTGCGCGGGCGAGGTCTCCCATTCGCCGTCTATCATGTCGGCTTTGTCGGCCGGTTCGTAGAGTATGGCGTAGATGTCACCGGTATCCGTCTTGCCGCTCACGGGCTGTCCGCTTTCGGTGTATTGGCTCCCGGCCTTGTATTTATACCATCCGGTGAGGCGGAGGGGTTTCTTGTAGAAAGTGAAGCCGAACTTGGTGGCCTTGGGGGCGTTGGTGAGGGCGTTGCTGAGGTCGAACCGCCCGACGAACAGGTTCCCGGCGGCGATGTACATCTTCACCATGGCGCCGAAGCTCCCGGTGTCGCTGGTGACGAGCTTGGCGCAGCCGCCCGAGTATCCGGCGCGGTCCATCAGGGTGGGGTATTCTTGTGGGGTGGAGGCCATGGCGGTGAGCTTGAATCCCGGGTTGCCGCTCGACCATTGCAGCACGTTGTTGGTGCTCGTTTCGCGTTCGAAGAGTATGTCGTAGTCGTAGGGCGAATGGTCGAACAGGTGGTCGAACTTGAGCGTGAGCGGAATCTCGGTGAGGACAAGGTTGACGGCGTAGCTGGGTTGCCACTCGCCGTCCTCGGAGACGACGGTAAACCGGCGTGTGGGTTGCGCCACGCCTTGTCCGCTGAAGTCGGCCACGCCCGAGTAGGAGTATGTCACGTCGTTGTCTTGGTCGTGCATGAAGGGTACGTCGTTCGCTTTCTGCCCGTCGAGCTTGATGTAAGCGCCCTGCGGCAGTTCGAAGCGCAAGGCTTGCCTGGAGAGGTCGGCTCCCTTGTTCACGTAGAGGGTGACGGTTCGCGACGCGGCCGAGATCTGCGCGTACTGCACGTCGTCGCCCGTACATTGGTCAATAGCTGCCTCGGAATTGGGCGCTTCGTCCTGTATGCAGGAGTTGAGCGCGAGAGGCAGCAGGGTATAGGCCAATAACTTTTTAACTTTCATAATATATAATACTCTTTATGATGTGGTTAATTTGCTCCAGATTATCAGAAACTTCGGCGCAAAGGTAAGTTTCTTTTTCCAAACGCGCCTATTCTATTAGTATATTTTCTATTTTCGCGTTGGCTTAAAGCGACCAATCAACCTAAATATCCATCTTGAAGCGGAGGAAATTATGCAGAAATACGAAAGAGAACAGATCATCGGACTAATGAAGCGCGAAGTGGTGCCTGCCATTGGCTGTACGGAGCCTATCGCCGTAGCGCTCTGCGTGGCCAAGGCGGCCGAGACGTTGGGACGCCATCCCGGGCGCGTGGACGTATGGCTGAGCGCCAACATCCTGAAGAACGCCATGGGCGTGGGCATCCCCGGCACGGGAATGATCGGCCTGCCTATCGCCGTGGCGCTGGGTGCGCTGGTCGGACGTTCGGACTACCTGCTGGAGGTGCTGCGCGACAGCACGCCCGAGGCCGTGGAGCAAGGAAAGCGGTTCATCGCCGAGAAACGCGTCAACATCGCCCTGAAGGAGGGCATCGCCGAGAAACTCTACATCGAGGTGGCCTGCGAGGCGGGCGCCGACCGGGCCGAGGCCATCATCGCCGGCGGACATACTACCTTTGTATATATAGCGAAGAACGGCGTGGCGTCGCTCGACAAACGCCAGGCCCGCGGCGAGGGTGAGACGGAGCCGGAATCGCCGGAACTCACGCTACGCAAGGTGTACGACTTCGCCCTGGAGGCGCCTTTGGACAGCCTCCGTTTCATCCTCGACACCGCTCGCCTGAACAAGGCGGCCGCCGAGCAATCGTTCAAGGGGAACTACGGTCACTCGCTGGGTCGCATGCTGAATGGGGCGAGGGAGCACCGCGTCATGGGCGACAGCGTCTTCTCGCACATCCTCTCCTACACCTCCGGCGCGTGCGACGCTCGCATGGCCGGCGCCATGATCCCGGTGATGAGCAACTCGGGCAGTGGCAACCAGGGCATCTCGGCCACGCTACCCGTGGTGATATTCGCCGAGGAGAACGGAAAGACGGAAGAGGAGCTGATACGTGCCCTGGTGATGAGCCACCTCACGGTGATCTACATCAAGCAGAGCCTGGGAAGGCTCTCGGCGCTATGCGGTTGCGTGGTGGCCGCCACGGGTTCGAGCTGCGGCATCACCTGGCTGATGGGAGGGGAGTACGAACAAGTGGCCTTCGCCGTACAGAATATGATAGCCAACCTCACGGGAATGATTTGCGACGGAGCGAAGCCCAGCTGCGCGCTGAAGGTCACCACTGGCGTATCCACCGCCGTACTCTCGGCCATGATGGCGATGGAGCACCGATGCGTCACCTCCGTGGAAGGCATCATCGACGAGGACGTGGACCAGAGTATCCGCAACCTTACCCGCATCGGCTCGCAGGCGATGAACGAGACCGACCGGGTGGTGCTGGATATCATGACCCACAAAGGGAAGCGGCCGTAGTGAGAAGAGCGTCAACCGGCCTTTCAGCTTTCGATGTTTTTTATCTCGGCTCCAGACGTTTCGCCACCCTCCGCTGGTATCCCCCGTTCCTGAAGAGCAGGGGGAAGGCGCGGTCGTCGCTCCGCTCGAAGCGGGCGTTGAAGAGCAGGCCGGCGTACATCTCTTCGTCCGTCAGGAAATAGCACTCTTTGAGGTAGGCGGCGCCCGATACGGCGCCTTCCACGTGTGCCGTCCCGTCGACGTAGAGCAAGCCGGAGAGGCGTGACCCTTTCTCCTGTCGGTAATGGATGTCGACGGCGAAGCCGTCGCTGCCGTCGGCGTCGCCGAAGACGATGGCGTAGCCCTCCAGGCGGGCGTCGGCGCACAGATGCAGATGGGTCTTGTTTTTGCCGCCGCGGCCATGCAGGTAGACGCCCGATGGGTAGCGCAGGGTGGCGCCCTCTTCGATGATTACCGTATCGCTCGCCACGATCTGCATCGAGCCGCTGAACCCGGCCTCCACCGTGACGTGGCGGGCTATGAGCAATACGTCGGTGAGTTTCCATGAGCCGGGGATCTTCACTTTGTCGCCGTAGAGCGACGTTTGTCGCCGGGAGGGAGCGTCGCCCTCGTCGGACAACGCGCTGATGGGTTCGCCCTCGCGGGGGGAGGCGGAGAGGAGCGCGTCCATTCGCCTGACCGCCGCCGAGTCTATCGCGGGGAGTTCCTTGCCCGCCGTGCGTATCCGTGCCGTGGCGAGTGGCTCGCCGCTATAGGGGCGCTGATGGAACATGCCGTAATTGAGGCCGCTCTTGGGGAGGTACGCCTCGCCGTCCACCCCCGCCTCGCCCGCCAGGGTGAGGGAGTGTTCGCGGTCGCAGATCCACAATGCCGGACGCGTGGGGATGTCGCGCGCTTTCCCCACCAACCAGCTCGCGGCGGCCGTGCTGTCGGCATTGGCCGCGTCCACCCGCTCGTAAAGTCCCCAAGGCTGCTCGCGTAGGATGACGGCGGAGCGCGGGTCGTCTTCGTAGAGCTGGTAGGCGTTGCCCTCCAGCAAGCGTCCGGCCAGCAGGCTGTCGTTACGGTAGAGGGTCAGGGCCGAGGTGAGGTGCATCTCCTGCTGCTTCCGGGCGTGGTAGCGGATATAGTAGAACGTGTTGGCGTTCCACAGCTCGAAGGCCATCAGGACGATGACCAGCAGAAGTACGCTGATGACGAGTACCGTGGGGAGGGCGGAAGCCGACACTTTTTTCATCTCGTAGGGGTAGCTTGCGATAAAAGTTTCGTCAAAAGTAACTCTTTTACCCGTTTTTTCTTGCGTAACCCCGCCTTTTGTTTTAATATTGCCAACAAATTATCCACTAAACCAGTAAGTCATGAGTAAAAAACACGCTTGCGCGCTGATCTTCATTGTCGCGCTGTGGGCATCGCTCGCCGCCTCTTGCGACGATTTCCTGGAGAAAGACATCTCCGACAAGCGGGTGGAGGTGATCGCCCCTGTCGACAGTGCCGAGCTGGCGCCGGGCAGGGTCTCTTTCCTGTGGAGGGAGATGGATCATGCCACCGCCTATCGGGTGCAGGTCGTCTCGCCCAACTTCCAGCACGCTACGGCAGTAGCCTGCGACACCCTGCTCAACGACACCCTCTCGGCCAACAACAAGCTATCGTTGACCCTCCCCGCGGGCAGCTACCAATGGTCTATCCAGGCCGAGAACGGAGGCTACCGCTCCCTCATGGAATACCTCAGTTTCCAAGTGATCGCCGCCGATGATGAAGAACAATAAGAAACTGACTTACCTGCTGCTGGCATTGAGCGTGGTGGTGTGGGGCATAGCCGGCTGGAAGGTGTACAGCGCGTTCCATACCGAGGCGCCCTTGCCTCCCACACGCGCCGCGACCGCCAAGCCTCCCGCCGAGGAGCGGCAGGCGCTGTTGCTCAACTACAGGGATCCTTTCCTCGGAGGGTATGCCGATAGCGCGCCGGCCACGGGATCGACTACCGTGTCGGCGACAAAATCCGCCGCCTCCCGCACGGCTTCTCCCGCACAGGCCCCCAAGCCCGAGGAGAAGCCCAACGTACAGTTCAAGGGGTTGATGCAAGTGGAGAAAAACACCATAGCTATCTTGCAGACCGCCAACGGAACCGTGAGCCTGAAGGTGGGCGAATCGGTGGATGGCTATAAGCTCATCCATGTCGACAGCCAGAAGATCATCTTGCGCAAAGGAACGAAACGCCATGAGATCCCCATCCGGTAAAGCCTTTCCCCTCCCGCTTGCCACCTGCCTGCGGGCGTCCACGCTGATAGAGACCATCGTGGCCTCCATCATCTTCCTCTGCGTGTTCGCCATGGCGATGGATACGATGACCCGCCTCTTCGCGTCGGGACGCGACGACGGCGACCACCTGCTGGTCGAGAGCGCCATGGGGCAGCGGCGGCGGGCGTTGGAACGGGACGGGGCGCCTGTGCCCGGGAGCCGGACCTATGTTTATCCGTGGGGCGAGCTGCGGGTCGACGTGCGCCCTTATGGCGAGTCGTCCTCGGTGTTCGAGGTCGACATGCGAGCCGTCACCCTCCGGAAGAAGGAGGTTGCCTACCGTTATATTTTAGGGGACGAGGACACGGGCCGGCGAGTGGACGGATCCCTGTCGGCCAATCGCCCGGTCGATCCGTAAATTCCCGAAACGCCATGAAACGCCGTCGCCTCCTCTCCCGTCGCCTTCCTGCCGCCACGCTCCCCGAGCTGTTGGTGGTGATCATTGTCTCCGGCATCCTCTTCCTCTCCCTGTTCGAGGGGATGAGCATGGTGACGCGTTTCAGCGGCCTGCTGCGTGAGCGGCTGACCGACAAGGGCGAGCTGCTGCGCGCCCATTCCGTGCTGGAGGGGCTGACCGAGAATCTCGACAGCATCTGCCGCGTAGAGGCCGGCATGCGGACGTTGCTGCTCTACCGGGATGGCGAGCCGAGGTGTACGCTCACCGTCGACAGCGCCGGCTGCGTCGTCTCCTTCGCCCATCAGCTCGACACGCTCTTCGGGCGCCGGGCGCGTATAGCGCTCTTCCCCGACGACGGCGAGAGCCGCCACATCGATTCCATCGTCGTCACCGTACCCGTGGATGCCGACACGTTAAGCCTGACCTATGCCCCTGTTTGAGAAGAAGAAAAGCAAGATCGGCGACAAGAAGAAGTACCTCCTCTTCTCCCAGCTATACTCCCTGCTCACCGCCGGGTTGAGCTTCAGCCGCTCCTTCGAGCTGCTCATCAAGCAGGAGGAGAAAAGCAAGGAGGCCGAGGCCCTGCGGCAGACGTACGGGCAGATCCTCGACGGACGGGAGTTCTGGCGCGCCCTCGAGGCGTCGGGTGCCTTCACCAACCTCGACACGGGCGTCGTCCGCATCGGCGAGGAGACGGGCAAGCTCGACCAGTCGCTCCAGTTTCTTAGCGACTACTACCGGAAGCGGAACGAGCAGCGCAACATGGTGGTGGGTTCGTTGAGCTATCCCTTGGTCATCGTCATCACCGCCGTGCTGGTGCTCTTCTTCATGCTCACGGTCGTCATTCCCATGTTCGAGCAGGTCTACTCCCGCATGGGCGGGGAGCTTCCCGCCATGACGCGGTTCATGATTCGCCTCTCCGAACGCTTCCCCACCCTCTGCGTGGTGTTCGCCGTCGTGGGTATCGCCCTGGTGGGTGTCAAGCTGTGGTGGGGAAATACGGAGGCGTATCGCCGCTTCACCGCCCGCTTGCTCCTCCGCGTTCCCTTCGTAGGCAGCCTGTTGCGGTCGCACTACCAGGCGCAGTTCTGTAAGCTGCTCTACCTGTTAGTCAGCTCCGACGTCCCGCTGCTGCAATCGTTCGAGATGCTGCGGGGCATCATCCGCTTCTACCCCTACGAGCGCTCTTTCCACGTCATCATCGACGGGCTGACGCATGGTGATAGCCTGTCGGACAACATGGACAAGTTTCGCGACATTTACGGCGGAAAGCTCACCGCCCTGGTGCGCGTGGGCGAGGAGACCAACTGCCTGCCCCGCATGTTCGCCAACCTCTCCGACGACATCACCCAGGAATTGGAACACCGCCTCAAGCGGCTCGGCAGCGTGCTCGAACCCGTGCTGATCATCGCCATCGGCGGCATCGTGGCCTTCGTCCTCATCTCCATGTACCTCCCGATGTTCCAGCTGGGGCAGATTATCAACTGAGGGAGGGGGCGGTGGCGGACAAGGCGCTCACCGAAGCAGGTTTATCGGAGAGGCATCTCGCCAGCCTGCAATAGACCGACGGGATGCGCTTCTATCTGTTTTGGGGCGACCAAAGCACAAACTTGCTGATGCTTTAGTCGCCTTTATACGAAGGCCCAGTACATTCTTGAAAAAATAGAATTGTCGCCCAAACTATAAATATGATTTCTATAACCCATACCGTTCTTGGCTTCCAAATAAGGAGGATGAGCCTATCTATCGCGAATAATATGCATACTAATACTATGAATCCTATAATAAATGGGAGGCTGAAAGGTGTCCAACGGACGTAAAAAGCACCGATAGTATAGCATATTATCGCTATTGGAGCAACTATTAAAATAGGTGTAATTTTCTTTCCCATATTTACCTCCTTTTCTGTACATATATGCCTTGCGGATTATACTGTCTGATAGATTTAAAAGAAACGCTTGGAATAATAGGGCGACTATTTTTAGAAGTTGCCGTAAAGCCAGACTCTCCGTAGCGTTGATTAGCAGGCACTCTATATGTGCGTATAGCATCATCGTATGTTTTCAAACCGACTGCTTCCATCGACTTTTGCACGGCGGTACTGCAATTATTCCCGAGAAGATCATATTCCGTGTTTTGGCTTATGTCAATGAAAGTATTTCGTATTACGCCATCCTGTTCTTGGCTTGTCGGGATGACATATCCTTCTGTATATCCGTATGAGTTAATCGATGGATCATTTTTGTCACCATCACTATTGTAATAGCTGTCTAAGAATTGTTGAGGTGTGTCAAACAGCAATGGATTCCCGTTCTCGTCTACTACTGAAATATCATCGAAAGGCCTTCCTCCAGTATGATTCCCCGAAAAGAATACGTTGTTTCCATTCACGGAGAAGTATTGCCATTTACCGGCCTCATTTTGGATAAGAAGCGCCATGTGTTGATTGGTTCCGCTTCCCAAATTAAGCACCGTGATGCTATCACCCTGCAAGTCCACGTTGTTTATCGGATTCCCCATACAATACGCGTATGGACTCACCGAATAATACTTCTCCGCCAGTGGGTCTGGGGTGAGGAAGCGTCCGTCGGCGAGGTATCTCGCCTCGAAGTCGCGCCAGTAGAGGCCGTGCTCGGTGTCGATGACTATTCGCATACTATTAGTGGAATATACATTGGTTTAAACTGGGCAAAAAGGTTACTCAAAGAGTCTGACTTCAAGGCAAATATCCACCCAAGTCCCATGGGCTTTATCGCTATATTTCCTTCAAAATGGAATGGACATTGAAAAAAGACATGGCCGTCCTTCAGAAAGTAGATTTGGCTATTTCCTTCGGTTGTTTCCAAATAGTCAATCTCAAGGCACTCAAACTGAAAGTTTTGACATATCTGTTGGATAGTAGCACGGTCAGTACAAGAAATCAATGGCCATCTCTTTATAGTAGAAGGCAGAGATGGTAGATCATCAGCGTCAAAATGCACTATAATTTCATTACTTCCTTTTGAGGTGTCAAAACAATCCACAGGATTATACACATTGCCAGCACCATGGCAAGAACTTAATGAGATCGGTTCTGTATTACCTATCCAAATAGGATTAAACATCAAGGTAATGTATAAGCAAGCCGCTAAGACAAAGCTGCCAGATATAAATAGAAAGATCCTTTTCGTACACATTATTTTTTCAATCCTTTAGCCGTGATTACTTTCCCATTATTTTTCTTCAGTAGATTTGCATCTCTTACGACTCCTCCTGAATAGAAAACGCGTACATTTGATCCCTGTATGGTTGATCGGGGGCTTAGCACCTTTGAGAACTGCGTAACAACGCTGTTCTCAACAGGAATTCCTAAAAATGTATCGTCCACAGCTGTTCGACATCCTCCAACCAGATTAATAAATGTATTATCCTTAAAAGCTGAACCTCTCAAGTCCGTAGCATCAAAACTTTGCCCAGTTCCTTGATAACCGACATCCAAATCACCAGGGGTCGCATGTCCTATATAGTAAAAGTTGGACACTTTGTCCCCATCTCTGGAGTTATTGCCTGTCTTATTATTGACATAATCGATAATATCCTCGGTATTATTAACTACTTTCACCGCTATTCCTGCCTTTTTCGCAATGTCAGTGTACTTATCTAATGTTTTCTTGTCAAAGCCATTCTTCTTGTCATTATAGATGAGCCACGTTGTAACCTCTCCTTTTTCTGTACGGGATTGCACTAACCTTGCTCTATCTAATCCATTGACAAGGAAGTGATCTTTATTTTTATGATCACCAGGTGATCCGGAGACCACAATTCCTTCCAAACCGTCTGGGTCTATGTATTTCATCGGATTCCCTTTACAATACGCGTACGGCCTCACCGAGTAATACTTCTCCGCCAGCGGGTCCATCGCCGTGAACCGCAGGCCGTCCATCATGCGGGCTTCCACGTCGTACCAGTTCAGGCCGTTATCGGTGTCGTACTCCTTGCCGATGTACTTGCGATCCTGCACGTCGGGGGCGAAGCTCTCGGCGAAGGGAGTGCCATACGGGTAATAGTGATTCGTTTGCACGACAGTTCCGTCGGCACGTGCCACTACGCGGTTGCTCCCCAAGTGGTCCTGGAGGTAGAAGTGGTACTGGCCGCCCTTGATGTAGCCGCCGTCCACGAGTATCATGTCCAACACGTTGTTCTTGTATATCATATTGCCGACGTAATCCGTGCGTACCTCGGAGCTGGCCTTCTTGTGGAAGACGGAGAGCTTCGCTCCGCTCGCCGAGTAGACGTAGTCGTTGTAAACGCCCGGTTCCGCGAAGGTAACCTTTTTGGGGAGATTCAGGACGTTGTAGGCAATGGAATAAATTCCATTGTTGCCGTCCATGGTCATGTTGCCGTTGGCGGCAAACAATAAGGTCACGGTATTCTTCATCTCAATCCTGTTTTGTTCCCTGCCAATCTCCAACGATTACGTCTTACGGAATTATGAACCGTGCAGGGATGCTATATGAACCGCTTATGCGGTGTGAGCATGCAAAGATGTCAAAGAACGAATTCGATATGCCCGCCTATTGGCAGCTACAATATTCATGACATACTCAAAAGTTTCTATTCCGGGTTTCAAGACCTTCTATTATCATGTCGAGCAGGGATGAGTCGTATTTACCTTGCTTCTTCAATTCATTGATTTCATCGATCAGCTTGTCTTTGGGTTCTATCTTTTGCTTTATCTCAAATAAGTCCATCAATGCCGCGTCGTTTGGTGAATGTTTATCCAAATATACTTGAAGTTCGTTCGCTATTCCTTCATATAATGATGTGGCTTGGACGGTATCTTTCATAAAAGACGCTTTCTTTGCTTCTAAACTCTTGACATAAATATTCCTTCTGTAAGGTGATTTAAAGTACGTTGAATCAATTGACTCAATATAACTTATCCCCTCATCATAACGATGCAATAGAGAATAAACGGAGAGTTTCAGCATAAAGGTCTTTTGGTTGGGAGGCATGCAATCTATGCTATCAAGATGACCCAACGATTTCTCTAGGAGTGTAGAATCTAATATAGATTGATATTGATACTGCATCCACGGCATAAGTGCCCTTTGGTACAGAAGCTCACATCGCTCTTGATTGCCCCTACTCACTCTATTACATGAGAGGCAGATTAAAAAGATCGAAAAAAAAGTGTATTTATACATAAGTATGTTATTTAAAGGTCCATTTATGAGTAAAATACTGCGTAAAGAAAGGGGATAAAGGCCCGGCTGGTATCGTGATGGGTGTCATTCCCCCAGGAGTAGACACGAACCAATTGCCTCTTACTTGCAATGACGACGGAATTGTACCGTAAATCAATTGCGACTTCGGTATATTGATCGTGGCGTGGGAAACGGTGGAACCTTGTGGCATCACTTGCGGACCTTCTGCCCTTTTCAAGTTGGTTACATACGTATTACCTCCGTATTCAAGCTTCACCTCAGCAGCTGCAACGACTTTTCCTTCGGCACCAGTATTAGTGCTTGTCTCCAATACCTTCACGGATATTCCATTGAACGTCCTGCCCATAGAATTATTTTCCGTAGCATTGTCTTTATTAAAAGATGTATTAGCGTCAATAATTACGTTACTTGTTGTTCGTACGTTAATCATGTGGGCAGCAGAATAACGTCCCACTTCAGCGTCGGCCGCAATCATCCCTGGTAAATTTGATTTTTGCGTTGGAAGGGAATGGCTTAATCCCATGTGGTTCAATATATCCGAATTGTTAGCTCCTACATATTGATAACCTTCCGGTAATGTTGACTTGGCAGTTATATCATCTCGCCATTCGTAATTTGATGTACCATTTGCCACGACCCAATCTTTCCCCGTCGGATCCACATACTTCATAGGATTCCCCATACAATACACGTACGGACTTATCGAGTAATACTTCTCCGCCAGCGGGTCCCTCGTCGTGAACCGTAGTCCGTCCATCATGCGGGCTTCCACGTCGTACCAGTCCAGGCCGTTATCCGTGTCGTACTCCTTGCCGATGTACTTGCGATCCTGTACGTCGGGGGCGTAGCTCTCGGCGAATGGCGTGCCGTAGGGGTAATAATGGTTCGTTTGTACGACAGTTCCGTCGGCACGTGCTACCACACGGTTGCTCCCCAGGTGGTCCTGGAGGAAGAAGTGGTACTGGCCATCCTTGATGTAGCCGCCGTCCATGAGAATCATGTCCAATATCGAATCGTTTTTGTAGATCATATTGCCGACGTAATCGGTGCGTACCTCGGAGCTGGCCTTTTTGTGGAAAACGGTGAGCTTCGTCCCGTCCGCCGAGTAGACGTACTCGTTGTACACGCCCGGTTCCGCGAAGGTAACCTTTTTGGGGAGATTCAGGACGTTGTAGGCTGCAAAAACGTCAATGGCCAATTCTTATCTCAACATTCATCAAGTAAGCGTACAAATCTTTAGCTTGCTTCAACACCGCCCTTTTAAATGGATTATACGTATGATATTGGGCGAATTTTTCTGCGATAACTTTCACAGATTCTTTGCTCATTGTCTCCCAGATTGATCTATTGTGATCTTTCAGATAGAGAATGTTTTCGTCATCGTCATAATTAGGCATTTCTCCATTTCGGAGAGTATATACAATAACCTGGAAATAGTCACCGATATTTTCATAAGATATGGAAATGGATCGAATGTCATTACTGTATTGCACATCGTAGAACGCATTCCCTCTTATCTTGACTGAAGATTTTACATATCCGAATTCATCAATCAGAAACGAGAAGAATGTTTCGATAGTTTCTATATATTCTTGTTCTTCTATCATGGTCTTGTTATAATTAATTTGTTAGGATGTAAAATCTGATAATTCTTCATCATGTTTTGTTCCATCTGATAAAAAATGCTCGGGTTTATTTGGTGCAAGTCTTTACCGATATCAATGATAGGCCGTCCACTTCTCATCGCATCTAATAACCATCTTCTGTTGTATTGCATCATTTGCGATGTAATTTGCTCTGCAGTACCTGTAAATGCAGGCATGTCATTAAGTATTCTGGCACCAGGAATTTTGGAGGCTGCCTGTTCAACTCTTGCCATTCCTTCTCCTACAACAGTAACGCCCTCACTTCCAGCTGCGGGAAACACTTTTGGAGCAGCTTTGCTAACCAACTTGTTAAGGGCTCCTCCTGCTGCGATCCATCCCAAGCTTTCAATGGCACTCGCTGTCATGTAGTCTCCAGCAGGGTCATAAGCTTTTTTCTCCACCATTATGTCCTTGCCAGCGATGCCGTTCACTATTAAGGCAAAGAGATTCGTTGTATTCTTGTGATACAGGAAGCCATCTATCTCTTCCAATATTCGGTATCGACTAACGTCCTCGGGAAGAGACGCCCCAATATAAGTCCAACCGTAGCGGGTAGTTTCTTGGCTGGTGGCATTATTGTCAAAAAGGTATGACCCATAGCGGTCTTGTATCCAATCCATTCCATCGGGATCTATTCGATTTACTGGATTTGCGGAGCAATACGAATAGATTGTCCACGGATAATACTTCTCCATCATCGGGTCCCCGCTGTCGAACTCGGCGAGTGCGGGCTGGTAAATCCTCGCCCCGAAGTCGGAGCTGCCGAGGTCCTGCCAGCTCTCCTTCTCCTTGCCGCCGAA
>JAISIZ010000022.1 GCA_031261785.1 Mediterranea sp. (in: CFB group bacteria) | reverse complement strand
GTCGTCATCCTCATCGACGAGTACGATTCGCCCCTGCTCGATTCCACCGGCGACGAGAAGTTGCGCAAGGAGTTGCGCCTCATCACCCGCGAGTTCTTCAGCCCGCTGAAGGACAACACTGAGATCCTCCGCTTCCTCTTCATCACCGGCATCACCAAATTCAGCCAGATGAGCATATTCAGCGAGCTGAACAGTCTCAAGAACGTCAGCTTATGGGAACAGTACAGCGGCATCTGCGGCATCACCGAAAGGGAGCTGCTCGCCAACTTCAAACCCGATATCGAGGCGTTGGCCAGACGCAACAAGGAGACGTTCGAGGAAGCGTGCGCCCACTTGGAGCGGATGTACGACGGCTATCACTTCTGCGAGGAGAGCGAGGGCGTGTACAACCCCTTCTCGATCATCAACGTGCTGGACTCGAAGCGATACGACAGCTTTTGGTACTCCACCGGCACCCCCTCGTTCCTCATCGACCTGTTGCGCGAGCGGAACATGCCGCTGATGGACATGGAAGGGTGCGAAGCCATGGCCGCGGCGTTCGACAAGTCGACCGACACGCTCACCGACCCCATCCCCGTGCTCTACCAAAGCGGATACCTCACCATCAAGGACTTCCAGAGCGGCATTTATACCCTGGGCTACCCCAACGAGGAGGTGCGTTACGGCTTCCTGAACTCGCTGCTTCCCGACGTGCTGGGGCATAGCGAGATAGAAAACGGCATGAGCCTCATCGCCATGAAGAAGTCGCTCGACACCGGCGACATCGACGGCTGCCTGACGCGCCTCCGCGCGTTCGTCGCCTCCATCCCCTACGAGAAGAAGAGCGATAACGAGTCCCGCTTCGAGACCATTTTCTACATCATCTTCACGCTCATGGGGCAGCTCACCCGCACGCAGGTGAAAACGTCCTCCGGACGCGTCGACGTCGTGGTCACCAACCAGCAGTACGTCTACCTCTTCGAGCTGAAGGTGGATTCCACCCCCGAGGAGGCGTTGGCGCAAATCGGCGCGAAAGGTTACGCCATCCCCTACGAGGCCGACGGGCGAAAGGTGGTGAAAGTCGGTATCAACTACGACAAGACGGAGCGGGGCGTCACGGGATGGAAGCTGGAAGGGATGGATGAGGTATAAGAAAACCTGCGATACCCCTATTTTTATACTTTTGGGTAATAACGAGTTTTAAGAAATATGTATTTTATGTACTTTTTGAGACTTTTTCTTTCGAGAATACCCGGCTGACTCGCCTTTTTACTATTTTTGCTGGTGGAAGAGAAACCGGAACGCACGATTCTTGCTTCATCCCAAACGGGCAGACGTATCAGCGCATGAATCTTGTTTCCCCGCGGAACGATGATTACAAAATCGCGTGTTTCCCGCTTCCCGCAGGATAGAATGACGGCAAAAACAATGTCGCGATTCCTTTCGGCTTTGTGGCTGGCGAAAGTCGGCCTCCGCTCGACAACCATCGAAAGCACAAAAGGAAAAACCGTTGTTTCCAAGCACTCCTTTCTTCGGCCAAAGCGTCTCCTCCATGAGTTAAATAACGCGGACTTTGGCGAGGCCAATTTCCGCAAGTAGTCTTTTTTAAAAGTTTTATTGTATGGGTGAAATTAAATCCATCAGCCTAACACGAATGAGCAATGGCGTGCACTTTGCCTTTCATTTGGAAGTGTTGGCTTGTATCCAAGCCGACAAAAACGTGCAATCGAAAGTAGCCGGCGAGCTGCAAGAGTACAAAAATGCCTTCAAGGCGGAAGACGAGGCGCTGGTCATCTCGCGCAAGAGCTTCCTCTCCGACGAGATCGCCAAGGCCGACGACGAGCGCGATTCGCTCTACTCCGCCTTCAAGAACACCGTGAAGGCGTTTTCGAACCTTCCCGACCCCGCGGCGCGGCAAGCTTGCAAGGTCCTGGGACAAGCCGTTAAGGATTACCGCATCAACGTGGACGACCAGCTCGACAAGGAAACCGGTATGCTGACCAACATGCTGACCGACCTCCGGGGAAAGTACAGGGAGGAAGTGGAGACGCTGTCGCTCACCTCCCTCGTCGACGCCCTGTACGACGCCAACGAGCGGGTACGCAACGGCATGAGGGCGCGCAACGAGGAGAAGGTGGGCAAGTCCACCGGAGCCATGAAGAAAGCCCGGCTCTTCGTCGACAAGATGTACAACCTCGTGGTGAAACTCATCAACGCCTGCGCGCTGGCCGAGCGCACCAACGCCTACGACGCCTGCATCAATTCGCTGAACGCCATTATCGACCACTTCCAGCAACAGGCCATCGGCGAGAAAGTGAGTAAGCCGGCTGGCGACGACGAAATTCCCAACCCCGTGGCACCCGCGCCTCCTGTCAGCGGCGGCGACCCCGTGACCCCGCCCCCCGGCGGCGGAAGCAGTGGCGGCGGAAGCGCCGAGGAGGAGTTGCCGGACCCGCTGGCTTGATAGCCCCAGCGAGCAGGCCATGAACAAGGGGCAAGGCGGTAGCTATACCGTCTTGCCCCTTTCGATTGGCCTACAGGCCGACCTCCAAGCCCCACCACGAACGCCCGTCGGCCTTACTTTTCGGCTAAAAAGATTCCCGGTTAGCGGAAAATTAGGTATATTTGCCCACATATTGCAATCAACATCAGAAAAACAACAAAGAATAAGTGGAAAAAGTAGGATTGACAGACCAGTATAAGGACTTTTTGCGAATGGTTCCGTTGTTCCAGGACATGCCCGAGCAGGTACGCCAAAGCGTATTCGAGAGTCCCGATTCGGCTGTGTTCACCATCTCCAAAGGCGAAGTGATCATCACGCAAGGAACGCCTTGCAAACACCTGTACGTGCTGCTGGATGGGCTGCTCAATGTCGAGATCATCGACGGGCTGGGCAACTGCGTGCAGATAGAACACATCGAGGCGCCCCGCTCATTCGCCACCCCGCACCTCTTCAGCAAGGACAACCGTCTGCCCGCCACGTTCACGACGCTCGAAGACTCCGTCCTGTTCACCGTCACCAAGGAGTACGCCTTCCAGCTCATCAGCGAGAATCCCGGCCTGCTGAAAAGCTTCCTCTGCATCGTGGGCAATTGCAGCCATTGCACGGTGTCGCGCCTCAATGCCCTGTCGAGGCGCACTGTCCGCGAGCGGCTCGTGATCCATCTGCTCGAACATCGCGACAGGCGGACGAATACCGTAAGGCTCATCCACTCACAGACCAACCTGGCCACCTACCTGAACGTATCGCGCCCCGCCCTTTCCAGCGAGATCAACAAGATGGAAAGAGAGGGGCTGATACGTATCGAGGACGCCAAGACAATCCATCTCGTCAAACCGGTCGAGCTGGAACGGATGGCATGAAATTTTTCACTTCCACTTGGCGAAGAAAACCCTGGGGTTGATGTTGAGCGATACCCAACCCCAATCTTGCCAGCAGGTGTGGTCGCCGCCTTTATAGAAATCCATGGATCTCGTGCCGCGCATGATGGAGTAGCCGGCCGTGAGCTGCACGTCCTTCTTGATCTTCCACGTCAGCTGGGCGTCGAACTCCGAGCCTAAGCCACGCCTGATCCTGTCGGGCGCACCCTCTCGCGTCATGCTCTTGGCGGTGGAGAAATAGTGGTAGTTGAAGCTTAATCCCACGGGTGCCGAGACTTGCCACGACGCGCCCACGGTGGCGTCCACCAGTCCCGGCGCGCCCTGCTTCCAGGCCGAGGCGTAGAAGTAGTCCATGGCTCCGTAGAACTTGTGGTGCGTGCCGTAGAGTGGGTCGAAGGCATGCGAGGTGGCGCTCGTTCCGTCGTCGCCGCTCAGGTAGTCCGCGCCGGCCTTGAAGGTCCAGGCGGGGTTGAGCTTGAACGCCGCCGCGACGGCGGCCATCCATGCGGATACGTTGCGTGCGGCCTTGTTCTTGCCTGTCTGGAAGTAGAGAGTCCCGTTGACGGTCCAGTCGCCGGGCTTGTAGGTGAGGTAGGTGCCCATGGTCTGCATGTAGCGGGTCCGGGCTTTCTCGGCGTCGCCCGTCTCCCATCCGAGGTTCATGAAGAGCAGCGAGGCCTGGAAGAGGTTGTCGCTGCCGGTGTAGTGGTACCAGGCGGTCTGCATGTTCTTGTAGGGTTGCGCTCCCGTGGCGTAGTAGGCTCCGCCTATGGTGCGCTCGTCGTTTTGGTTGAAGGCGAGGATGAGGTGTAGCTTGTTCACTCCCTTCTCGTATCCCAGCTTCAGGGCGTCGTGCGAGCGTCCGGCCACGTTCCAGTCGAGCGCGCCCAGCAGGCGCTCGTCGTCGTAAGCCAACGCCTGCCGTCCCAGGCGGGCGAAGAAGCCGTCGCCGAAGGCGTACTGCGCCCACGCCTCGTTGAGGGCGAAGCGTCCGTTCTTGTCGATTTGCGGGTCTTGTCCCCACACGCCCACGTGTTGCGCCGAGAGGTGCACTTGCAGGTCGGGGCGTTTGTAATCCATCGCGACGCGCGCCCGTTCGTTCACGAAGCCGGCGGGCGATTCTCCTTCGCTCCGCGGGTTGAGCGCGCCGTTGCGGTACTCCGCCCGCGAGCGGATTTGCACGGAGGTTGAAAACTCGTTCTCTTTCTGGGCTGGCTCCGCGGTCTGGGCGCACAGCGTGGCGGGCAGAAGTCCCGCGCACATCAGGATCGTCAATCTCTTCATAAGTAGTCTCTATTTGGGGTTATTTCATATTATAGGTATGTATGCTCGTGGCTTGCGCCGAGGGGAGGTAGTTGATGCCGTACCAGCACATCTGCAACAGCACGAACGATACCAGCAGCACGCTCAGCGCCCGTCGGTAGGCCTGCGGACGGCTGTGGCGGTAGTGGATGTAGACGAGGTAGGCGAACCAGGTGGCGGCGGCCCAGGTCTCCTTGGGGTCCCATGCCCAGTAGTGCCCCCACGCCTCCTTGGCCCATACCGCCCCGGAGAGCAGGCCGAAGGTGAGGAAGGCCAGCCCCACGCGGACGAGGTTGTCGCACAGTTCCATCTCGCGGGCATCGGCAGGCCGCTTCTTGAGCCACAGCAGGTAGACGCTCATCACCGCCGCCGCGCCCAGCAGGGCGTAAGCGAACATATAGACGATGACGTGGGGGGAGAACCACGGGCTTTGCAGCGCGGGCATCAGCGTCTTGTTGTGGATCTCGGGCTTGAAGACGTTGACGCAGATGAAGACCAGCGAAAGCAGGAAGCTGAACGACAGGATCCATTTGTAGCGCCAACGGACGTAGGTGATCAGGCCGGCCAGCGGCAGGAAGAAGGCGTACCACAGGCGCGTCTCGCCCATGGTGCGCAGGGGAGGCCGTTCCAGCGAGATCCACAGCCCCAGGATGAAGCCGAAGAAGAGCAGTAGCCCGGCTCCCGTGAACAGGTAGGCGACGTAAGCCTCGCGGCCTCGCCAGGCAGCCCAGGCTCCTATTGCCCAGAGGGCTGCGGCGCTGAAGGCGAACCAAGGAAACTCATTCCAGGTCATCGGTTGTTTTCTCCTTTCTTTTTCCAAAATCCATAAACAGACCCATAGCGCCCAGCGCCAGCAGGACGATACCCGCGTAGACGACGGGCAGCCAGGGGTCGCGTGTCAGCTCGAACACGCTGTATTCGCTCCATCGGCCCCGCTCGGAGTCGTAGCTGAGCTGGTAAATGTCCCATCCCTCGATGTCGAGCGGACGATTGACCTCAATGACGGCGTCGCGCCGCTCGCCTTTCCGGGTATAGACCGTCACGTCGGAAGCGAAGCGTCTCGGCTCGAGGTCGGGCATCACCAGCGAGGTGAGCGTATCCAACTTGAGAGGGATGTAGGGAAACGAGAAGCTTCCGCAGCTCACCCAACCCGCCCGCGAGGCGCCGTCGGCGGGACGAAACGCCTTCAGGTGCACGGCGGTGGTGGCGCCCTCGGAACCGTACTCCACGAAGCGCATGGTGTCGGCGCTCATCATCGCGGCGGCCATGGGCAGCCGCTCGTCGACGGTAATCTCCCAGTCGCCCAGCGTGCCGGTGTCGATGTCGTCTTCCAGGAGCAGGCTCGCCGGTTGCCCCTTGGGCAGCGTCTGTCCGGTGGCGTTGTCGATCAGCATCAGCTTGGGCGGATATTCGTCGATGGTGAAGCGTTTCAGCTCGATGGCCAGGGGAAGCTCCGCCAGCTGTCCGGTGGTGGCATCGGTGGCTCGCCATTCGGTCTGCCCCACGCTGACGGTCATGCGCAGGCGACGCATGTCGGCGCTGCCCAGCGTGGCGGCGCCCAGGGCGACGAACAGCCCGATGTGGGCAACGAGGAACGGCAACTTGCGGAGGTTCATCGCGGTGAGGGTGCGCAGGATGGTCATTCCCAGCGCCGTCAGCATCCAGAGGTAGAGCAGCACGAACGGCCAGGCGGAAACCATCCGGGTGAATCCGAACGAGTCGACGGCGGCGCTGCCCGCCGGACGTTGGCGTACCAGCCCCATCACCACGGTGAGCGCGGCGGTCCACACCAACGAGGCGGAGGCCGCGGTGGTGCCACTCAGCCAGCGGAGGATGTACGCCCGCCCGCTCAGCCGGTGCGCCAGGCACAGCAGGGCGATGTAGACGACGGCGACCGCGGCGTTCGACGGGAAGGCGAGCAGCGACCACCGGACACCGCCGATGCTCATCTGCAACGCCTCGCCCGCGATAAACAATCCCGAACCGATGATAAAACTTTCCCGGTATCCCCAAGGTTTTTCCCACATCATGATGTCCTGGCTCCTCCTGTGGTCTTTAGATCAGACGGTCGTTGGCTTTCGCCGTTTTCAGCCATTCGGGTACGGTGGTCTCGAGGAATTTCTTCTTGGCGGCACGCTCGGCGGGAATGTCGAGGCCGATGTACTTCTGTGCCTTCTCCTTGGTCGAAATGTCGGGCATCCGCACGTCGTCGGTATAGCCGTGCTTGGCCAGCACCTTGGCGATGGCGAGGCGTGCCTGCAGGGCACGGTCGAGTCCGTGCGAGAGGATGCGCTCGATCTCTTGCGGGGCGTGGAACGATCCGCCGTGCGTGGCTACGCTGAAGTCCCAGCGCCATTGCGACTGCCGGATGAGCTGCAGCACGTTGGCCATCTCTTGTTCGGTAGCTCCTTTCTCCCAGGCGAATCCGGCCTCGATGTGCGCCTTGGCCAGTTCCTTCTCCAGGCGGTCGCGGATCTCGAGCGCCTTGCGTTGGCGTTCGTACACGTTCTGCCGCAGCGTCTCCTCGCTCTCGCGGTGGCAGCTCAGGCAGGTGCGGTCCATGTAGGCCAACGGGCTTTGCACGTGGTGGTCGCTGAATTTCATCCCGCCCTCGGTCTTATACGGCATGTGGCAGTCGGCGCACGACACGCCGCGCTGTCCGTGTATGCCCATTTGCGCCACTTCGTAGTCGGGATGTTGCGCCTTGAGGATGGGAGCCTTGCTTATCTTATTGATATAGTCGTAGTACTTGTTCTCGTCGTAGTACGCCTCCATATCCTCGACGGTGAATCCCTTGTCCCAGGGGAAGGTGAGGTACTTGCCGTCGCCCTTGAAGTAGTATTCCACGTGGCACTGCGCGCACACCAGCGAGCGCATCTCCTGTGGGGTGGCGTCGTTGATGTCCTTGCCTTGGCGCTGGAACGCCTCAATGAGTGCCGGGCGGCTGATGTGGAGGTTCATCGTCGTGGCGTCGTGGCAGTCGGCGCAACCGATGGGATTTACTATCTGGTCGCCCCACGCGGCCCATTTGTGGGCGTAAAAGCTGTCCACGCCGACCTCTTGCATCATGCGGGGCACGTCGGGACTTTTGCAGGCCCAGCAGGTGCCGGGTTGCGGACCGTCGTTGGCCGTGGTCGGCGCGCCGGTACGCAGCGAGGCGCGAATATCCTCTACGGCGTGCATGTGTCCTCTCGGGGTGGAGTAATCCTTCGCGAAAGCGTATCCCGCCCACAGGATCACCATCTCGGACCGTTGTTCCAGCACGTCGACGGCGGCGCTGCCGTTGTATTCGCTCTTGAAGGTGGTGTCGGCGGTGAGCTTCCACGTGCTATATTCGCGGGGGAAGTCGTCCTTGAAGATTTCGTTGCGGGATTCGATTCCTTCGATCACCGTCTTGCGATTGTTAAAGATGCTGGCTGTCTCGGCCCGGCGTTCCATGAGCGCGGAGACGCAAAGTCCCAGCACGAAGACTACGACCATCGCGGCGGCGAAGAGCAGCCATCCTTTCCATGATTTCAATTTCTTGTCCATAGTATCCAGTTGAATTGATTAGTTACATAAGTAATGTGTGGGTTATTTCTTGTCCCCCATCATTTTCTTCAGCCAGTCGGGGACGGGCGAGGAGGGATAGGGAACGATGGCGTTGGGGGTCGTGGAAAGTGTGGTGCCCCTGCCGTGGCCCACGTCGCGATGGCAGTCCCAACAAGCCTTGCCTTCGCCCACCTGTGCTTTCATATAGTCTATCCTGCCAGCCTTCACGAACTCGGTGTTGAGCTGCGTGTGACAGCGGATGCAGTTCTCCATGATCACTCGCGAGCTTTCTTGGCGCGCCTGGATCACTTCCGGCTGGGCATCAGCCAGGAACACGGCCACGTGCCTCATTCCGTCGGTAGCCTTGAACGTCCACTTGCGCACGACATTCTCGTGCGGCACGTGGCAATCGTTGCAAGTGGCGTCGCGGGCGTGCGAGCTGTGGAACCACGTGGCGTAGTAGGGTCCCATGATGTGGCAGTTCACGCATGCCGCCGGATCGTCCGTCAGGTAGGTATGCATCCTCAGCTGGTACATGAACAGCGCTCCGCCCCCGACCAGAATGCCGGCTATAACCACCGCGACGACTTTCGCGCGGTAGGTTGGGAGTAGTTTGTTGATGAATGACTTTATCATTTTCAATAAGGTTACGTCGCAAAGGTAGAGCCGTGAGGCAAAAAAGGCTGTCATAATTATGACAAACGGCAAAAAAGAATCGAATTCTCCCAAAAATAGTACCCTTATACGCCTGCGCAACCATTTATTTCCTATCTTTGCCGCCCCGGCAGGAGCCGGTTATTCATTAACTCAGATAAATAGTATTAAGAATGGAAACAGCAGAAAACAAGTACATCACTGTGGCGTACAAGCTATATACGATGGAAGACGGAGAGAAGGTCCTGTTCGAAGAGGCCAAGGCCGAGACCCCTTTCCAATTCATTTCGGGTCTGGGCACCACACTCGAGGATTTCGAGAACAAGGTATCCCCACTGGGCGTGGGCGAGAAATTCAGCTTTGACATCGCGGCGGCCAACGCTTATGGCGAGTACGATGACGAGAACGTGATCGAATTGCCCAAGAACGTGTTCGAGATCGACGGTAAGTTCGATGCCGACAGAGTGACAGAGGGCAACATCATCCCCTTGATGACTGGCGACGGCCAACGCGTGAACGCCAGCGTGGTGGAGGTGAAATCCGATGTCGTGGTAGTCGACCTCAACCATCCGTTGGCCGGCGAAAGCCTCTTCTTCGAGGGCGAAGTGATCGAGAACCGCCCCGCCACCAACGAGGAGATCCAGGAATTGGTGACGATGATGAGCGGCTCTGGCTGCGGTTGCGGTTGTGGCGACGACAGCTGTGGTTGCGGCGACGATGGCTGCGGCGATGGCTGCGGTTGCGGTGGCTGCCACTAAGCGCACAACTTCTTTATGGTATTGGCGAGAGGATGAACGTCAGGAGACGCACATCCTCTCGCTTACATTTTTATAAAGCACATACCGGCTACCATGAACGCCACTCCCAAGAATAGAAGAGCGTACACGGGGGGCGTGACCCTTACGATCAGCATCGATTTTTGAGGCTTTCGAGGATGATAATGAACGCTACATTCATCGCCTGCTTTATACAGGCCGACAACCTTCCTCATGAACGAGGAAGAGCTGATCTCCAACCAATCTCCGAAATAAACTTTCTCTGAAAAATACTCCTTCCCATCTATGACGTATTTGTATTTGATGGAAGTTCGGTATCGCTTATTCCGGATGGTGTCTTCCAGGTCCTCCGACATTGACACTCCGGAAGAACAAATCTTCCCTTTCGCGGTCGGCCAGTATTTAGCGATGCTCACATGGTGCCATGCGCTAATAAAATAGACGACCAATAGCGCTCCCCCCACAAATAGTAGGATACGTAACAAAGCAAGTTCTTCCATCGTTATTCCATTTTAATCGGATAAAATCGTGTGGACTAATTCCAGCCGTTTACGAAATTAGTGAAGAAATTCCAAGGAGTCTGGAGAGGAGGATACCCGAATTCATCCCCCCAGTTTCCAGCCCGCGATACCTCTCGTCTGCCGGTCGTAGTTGATGCCGATCTTCACGACCGTGCGTCCGTCGGCCTCGTAGGGGATGGCGTAGCCTTTCGCGTCGATCTGCGCCAACGCCTCCTCGGGCGTGGAATCCACCTTCAGCTCGAAGAGGTAGACGTAGTCGTTGTTGCTGACGACCACGTCGACACGGCCGGCCGCCGTCTTCACCTGCGTGCGCGTGAGCTGCCCCATCAATGTGAAGATGATGTAAAAGATGGTCTCGAAGCGTGACTCGTTATCGCTCTTCTTCTCGTAGGGGATGGAGGCGACGAACGCGCGCAGGCGCGTCAGGCAGCCGTCGATGTCGCCGGTATCGAGCGCCTCTTTCATGGCGATAAGGCTCATGTCGCTCTCCATCTTGCTGTAGCCCAACACGGTGGGAAGCAGCGAGCGCAGGAAGCCGTAGCGCACCTCCTCGTTGGGGTAGCCCAGGGAATAGATACC
>JAISIZ010000106.1 GCA_031261785.1 Mediterranea sp. (in: CFB group bacteria) | reverse complement strand
GCCCGCCGCAAAGATAGGCGATACGACGAATCGGGTGAAACAAATCGTATAGGCTGCCGTTTCCCGGCCTCGCCGAGTCCTCCCTTCCAGCGGAGGGGAGGACTCAGAGTTACCCCTCGCGGAGCTGTGACTCAGAGTTACCTCTCGCGGAGCCGTGACCAGGTCCAACCCGTGAGCAAAAGGTTGGGAAACTTTGATTTTTTATCACTCCTCGAAGAGGCGTTATGCAAGGATCTATCCCGGGGACGCGAAAGCTTTATGCAAATCCGTGTAGAACGAGAAGCTCGGGCTTTTTTCCCCATTCCCGAAATCTGATTACAAAAGCCCGGGCTTTTTTCCCCATTCCCGAAATCTGATTACAAAAGCCCGGGCTTTTTTCTTCATTCCCGAAATCTGATTACAAAAGTCCGGGCTTTTTTCTCCATTCCCGAAATCTGATTACAAAAGCTCGGGCTTTTTTTCCCATTCCCGAAATCTGATTACAAAAGCCCGGGCTTTTTTCCCCATTCCCGAAATCTGATTACAAAAGCTCGGGCTTTTTTCTCCATTCCCGAAATCTGATTACAAAAGCTCGGGCTTTTCGCTCCTTGCGAATCCGTGGTTGAAATTTGTCGACCGCGCGAAACCTCCATGCGGCGCGTGAGAGCTTCGCGGATCAGCGAAGATTCGCCCACGACGACGACACGGATAGGGCCGGAACTCTCCTTCTTCCCGCATACATACAGGACACAAAGTCGCGACTTTCCCGGCTTGCGCCACCCTACGCCACTTTATTTTATTAATTAAAGTTTCCCACCCCTTTGCTCACAGGTTGGATCTGGTCACAGATCCGCGAGGGGGTAACTCTGAGTCCTCCCTTCCAACGGAGGGGAGGTGCCCGGAGGGCGGAGGGGAGGGAAAACCATGAACGCACCGCTTATTGATTTATATGTAAATAAGTATGCTGATTATTCTTCCCTCCCCTCCGCCCTTCGGGCACCTCCCCTCCGCTGGAAGGGAGGACTCTGAGTTACCCCTCGCGGATCTGTAACCAGGTCCAATTTGTGAGCAAGAAGTTGGGAAACTTTAGTGATTAACTTATGGACTAAAATAAGGTGACACGGGGTGACGCAAGCCGGAAAAGTCGTCACTTTGTGTCCTGTCTGCGGGAAGAAGGGAGTTCCGGCACTATCCGTGTCGTCGTGAGCGAATCTTCGCTGATCCGCAAAGATCTCACGCACCGCATGGAGCTTTCGCGCGGTCGACAAATTCCAATCGCGGATTGGCGAGAAACGAAAAGCCCGAGCTTTTGTAATCAGATTTCGGGAATGGAGAAAAAAGCCCGGACTTTTGGTCTCATGCGGATTCGCGTGAAACCTTCGCGCCGCCGCGATAGGTACTACTATTTGTGGCTATTCTAAAATACGTGCGTGCCCCTTTGGGGATATCCGCTAAAGTTGAACTTTCGAGGTGATTCTTTCAATTTAGGAGTGTCCGGGCACAAACTTGCCGAGATTTATCGTACATTTGCACCCCAAAAGAACATTCGACGTATGTTAACAAAAGTAATAGAACAAGCGAAGATAGACCGCTTCGCGAAGTGGGTAGAACGATTCGACCGGTTCGTAATCGTGGCCCACGTCTCTCCCGACGGCGACGCCATCGGCTCCTCATTGGGCTTGTGGCACTTCTTCAATGTCTTGGGGCGGAGGGCGCACGTCATCGTCCCCAACGCGTTCCCCAATTTCCTGAAATGGATGCCGGGAAGCAAGGACATCCTGATTTACGACCGTTACCGTGACTTTGCCGACAGGCTGATATTCGAAGCCGACGTGATCTGTTGCGTGGACTTCAACACCCTGCATCGCATCGATGAGATGGGGCCAGCCGTGGCTTCCTCGCCGGCGCGCAAGATGATGCTTGACCACCATCTCTATCCCGAAGATTTTTGCCACATCACCATGTCGTATCCCAAGGTGTCGTCCACTTCCGAGCTGGTGTTCCGGCTGCTTTGCCGCATGGGCTACTTCGACGACATCGTCAAGGAGGCCGCCGAATGCATATACACGGGCATGATGACCGATACGGGAGGATTCACCTACAACTCCAACGACCGCGAGATCTACTTCATCATCAGCGAGCTGCTCTCCAAGGGCATCGACAAGGACGCCATCTACCGCAAGGTGTACAACACCTACTCCGAGAGCCGCCTGAGGCTGATGGGGTCCATCCTCTCCAACATGGTGGTCTACGCCGACAGCAACGCCGCGCTCATCACCCTCACCAAGGCCGAGCAGGAACAGTTCCACTACGTGAAGGGCGACAGCGAGGGCTTTGTCAATATCCCCCTCTCCATCAAGAACGTCCGTTTCTCCTGTTTCCTGCGCGAGGACACGGAGAAGCCCATGATCAAGGTGTCGCTCCGTTCGGAAGGCAAGTTCCCGTGCAACCAGATGGCGGAGGAATTTTTCCACGGAGGCGGGCACCTCAACGCCTCGGGCGGAGAGCTGTTTGGCACGATGGACGAGGCGAAGGTTGTCCTGGAGCGCGCGCTGGAGAAGTACAAGCCCCTGCTGCTCGAAGCCGACGAATGATGGAGAGTGTGGTTAAAGTGGCTGGGGAAAGGTTAAAAGATACGAACTTTCCTCTCTATTGCTTCTCCCTTTACCTTTTTTGGAATACATTTGCACGCGTATACCGCGTGTGTATATATAGCTTAATGACAGATTAATGAAGAAACTCCTATTTTTGTTCCTCTCCCTGCTGGTTGCCGGCAGCCTCTTCCAGGCTTGCGACAACCAGAAGACGTATGCTGAGATGCTGGAAGATGAAAAAGACGCCGTGAACAAGTTTATCAGCGACAGCGCCATACACATCATCTCCCAGGCGGAGTTCGAACGCGACACGATGACTAACGTGTCCAGGAACGAATACGTATCCTTCTCCAGCAACGGAGTGTACATGCAGATTGTCGACAGAGGGTCGGAGAATAATAAGGTAGACACGTTCGCCTCGGGCGACTTGATTTGCGTGCGCTACGTGGAAAAGAACATCGCCACGCGCGAGCTGACCTGCTTCGACGTCGCGCTGGACGGCTATATGGACGCTACGCAGTACTACTCCAATCCGGCCACGTTCCGCTACACCGTCTCCTCAAGCTATGCCACGGGGATATTCCTCGAGATGGACTATCTCTGGGCCTACACCTACGGAAACACCGCCGTCCCCCAGGGATGGCTCGCCATACTGCCCTACCTGCGCAATAACGCGCACGTCAAGCTCATCATCCCCTCCAAGGTGGGGCACAGCTCCGCGCAGCAGTACGTCACCCCCTACTTCTACGACGTATGGGCCTTCAGTAAGTCGAAGAGTTAGGACGCCCGCTCTCCTCCCCCCCGACAAATTCATTAACTACGATACGCAATGACTTTAATCAAATCAATCTCCGGCATCCGCGGCACCATAGGCGGAGCGGCCGGGGAGGGTCTCAATCCGCTTGACATCGTCAAGTTCACCTCGGCATACGCTACGCTGATACGCAAGACGTGCACGGTGAAGAACAACAAAATCGTCGTCGGACGCGACGCCCGCATCTCGGGCGAGATGGTCAACAAGGTCGTGGTCGGCACCCTGCTCGGCATGGGCTGGGACGTGGTCGACATCGACCTCGCCTCCACCCCCACCACCGAGATTGCCGTCACCATGGAAGGCGCCTCGGGAGGCATCATCCTCACCGCCTCGCACAATCCCAAGCAATGGAACGCCCTGAAGCTGCTCAACGAGCGGGGCGAATTCCTCAACGCCGCCGAAGGCAACGAAGTGCTGCGCATCGCCGAGGCCGAGGAGTTCGACTACGCCGACGTGGACCATCTGGGCAAGTATCGCCAGGACCTGACGTACAACCAAAAGCATATCGACAGCGTGCTGGCGCTCGACCTGGTCGACGCGGACGCTATCCGCCAGGCCGGGTTCCGTGTCGCCATCGACTGCGTGAACTCCGTGGGCGGCATCATCCTGCCCCAACTGCTCGAGCGCCTTGGCGTGGAGCAGGTGGAGAAGCTCTACTGCGAGCCTACCGGCAACTTCCAGCATAATCCCGAGCCGCTCGAGAAGAACCTCGGCGACATCATGGCCCTGATGCGCGGCGGAAACTCGGACGTGGCCTTCGTGGTCGACCCCGACGTGGACCGACTGGCCATCGTCTGCGAGAATGGCGACATGTATGGCGAGGAGTACACGCTCGTGAGCGTGGCCGACTACGTGCTCAAGCACACTCCCGGAAACACCGTCTCCAACCTCAGCTCTACCCGCGCGCTCCGCGACGTGACCCGCCAGTACGGCATGTCGTACAGCGCCTCGGCCGTGGGCGAGGTCAACGTGGTGGCGAAGATGAAGGAAACCCATGCCGTGATAGGCGGTGAGGGCAACGGTGGAGTGATCTACCCTGCCAGCCACTACGGGCGCGACGCCTTGGTGGGCATCGCCCTTTTCCTCAGCCACCTGGCGCACGAGGGGAAGAAGGTGAGCGAGCTGCGAGCTACCTACCCACCGTACTTCATCGCCAAGAATAAGGTCGACCTCACGTCCGGCATTGACGTGGACGCTATCCTGGCCAAGGTGAAGGAACTCTACCGCGACGAGGAGATCAACGACATCGACGGCGTGAAGATAGACTTCCCCGACAAATGGGTACACCTACGCAAGAGCAACACCGAACCCATCGTACGCGTCTACAGCGAGGCACACACCATGGAGGAGGCCGAAGAGATAGGGCAGCAAGTGATGGACGTCATCCACGAGCTGGCCAAAGATTAATTAAAGAAATAGAATAAGCTTAGGATATTCAACAGAGACACGCAAGAAACACACAAGAGGCAAAACGAAGTTTATTTCCCTCTTTTCCATCCACCGCATTGGTTTTGTGACCAATGCGGTGGTTTTTTTAGTGAATATGCCTATATTTGTCGCGGGAAATAATCGACATAACCCATTATGCGAACAACTGACCGACTGCTACCCATTGTCTTGATCTGCCTCTGCGCGTCGCCATGCTGGGGCGGATGCGCCGAAGAAACGGGTTTTCCGCTCCTTGTGCGTTACGTGATGGACGAGAGCCCCATCCTTGAGAAATCGGTAATTCCCGACGCGGAGATTGCCGTTGCCGCCATCCCTTGGTACCACACGCGAATGGCCTACCTCTTCTATCTCCTGTCTGCACTTTCCGCCTTGGCCATTTACTTATGGATGCTGTGGAAGTTTACTTTCCAGAAGCGGTTGATGAAACGTCTGCTCGCCGAAAACAGCTCGTACGAGCGGCAACTGCGGCTCTCCTCCCTGGCGAGCGAGCTGTCGGCTCCCGCCAACGAGGAGAAGCCGGCAACCTCGCATATCTACGTGAGCGAGCTGGGCAGCCTCTCGGCCGACATTGTCTGCCGCACGCCCGGGCAGGTCCATTTCGTTCACGGACTGCTGCGTATCATCGAGGCGAATATAGACAGCGACAGGCTGGGCACTAAGCTTATAGCCGACCATCTGGGCATGAGCCAGCGACAGTTCTACCGCAAGTTCAGGGAAGTGTCCAGCGGCACGCCGGGCGACCTGATCAAGAATTACCGGATGGAGAAAGCCGCCCGGCTGCTGGCCGACCGTTCCGTCCCCATCCGTATGGTGATCGCTGAAGTGGGCATCTCCAGCCGTGCCTATTTCTACAAGGAATTTGCCCACCGCTTCGGAATGACGCCGGGCGAGTTCCGGACAAGGCGGGAGTGACGGGGCGGGAACGTTTCGTGTACTCAATCCCGCCATCCCTGTACGCTGGCCCGCCTTTTTGCCCTTATGCCTGCATTTTGGCAGGGAAGAGTACTCCCGTCTTTCTGAAAAGCTCTTTATTTGTGTCAATCTATTCTAATACGAATAGCCAATGAATCTATTTATTCACTCAGCCAAAAGCGAAATGACATGAATGAAAAACTAAAGCATCTGGCCTTGTTATTTATAGGCACAATGATGTGCGCGGGCGTATCCGCGCAAACACTGCGTACCCTATCGGGTACGGTGAACGACGAGACAGGCGAGCCTGTGGTGGGATGTACCGTCGCCGTGAAAGGTGGCGAGAAGGGAACGATCACCGACATTGACGGCAACTTCAGCCTCTCGGTTCCCGCGAGCGCTACCCTGGTCTTCTCGTACATGGGGTACATCACCCAAGAGATTCGGTTATCCAATGTAGCAAGTTCCATCCTCCGCGTGTCGCTGCAACCCGACACGAAGACACTCGACGAAGTGGTGGTGGTGGGCTACGGAACGATGCGCAAGTCAGACCTCACAGGCTCCATCTCCACCGCCAAGGGTTCCGACATCATCAAGGGGCAAAGCTTCAACGCCCTGGAGGGATTGAAAGGAAAGGTAGCCGGCGTGAACATCTTCTCCAACACCGGCCAGCCAGGCGGAGAGATGCGTGTGCTGATCCGGGGTATCTCCACCATATCGACGTCGACCTCTCCACTATACGTCGTTGACGGCGTGGTGATGACAAGCGGCTTCGAGCTGTTCAACCCGAACGACATCGAATCCATGGAGGTGCTGAAAGATGCCTCGTCGGCAGCCATCTATGGTGCCCGTGGCGCCAATGGCGTGGTGCTGGTCACCACCAAGCGCGGTACCGGCGGCAAGGGGGTACGCATCTCTTACGACGGTTCGGTCTCCATCGGTACCATGCAGAAGGAGATGGACGTGATGGATTCCAACGAATGGATGTCCACCTTCAGGCAAGGATTGGAGAACGCCAACGCCTTCCAGGGGAAGAACTTCGACACCGACCTGTCGAAGATATTCACCGACCAACGCTTCTTCAACCCCGACGGCACGCCCAAGTACGACACCAACTGGCAGAAAGAGGCTACGCGCACGGCCATCTCGCACAACCACCAGGTCAGCATACAGCGACAGGGCGAACACAACGCCGTGGGCGCGTTCCTGAACTACACCGACGAGCAAGGCATCCTGCTCAATTCGTTCTTCAAGCGCGTCAACGCCAAGCTGACGTACGACGACCAGCCCACCCCATGGCTATCGACGGGTATCAACCTCTTGGTGAACCACACGTGGGGAAACCGCACGTCGGACAATCCTTATGGACAAGGCGCCCTGCGCACCATGGTGGAGGCTTGGCCCTTCCTGCCCGTGATGTACGAGGGGGAATACGTACAATCCAATATGCTACAGACGGGCAGCATCCTCAACGACAAGACACAAGTGGGAATGAATCCCGACGACAATGCCTACAAGGGAACGCAGGGCCTCACACCCGAGGGCGTGGGCAATCCCGTGGAATTGCTGCGGAGAGCCGTCGACATGAGGTACCGCACACAAATATTCGGTAACGCGGCACTCACCTTCCACCTCCTCAAGGGACTCGACCTGAAGACCCAATACGGCGTCGACTACCACAACAACCGCAACGCGGGATACGAGCCGTTCTATCCGCACTCCATCATCTCCCTCACGGGAACGGGAAAGGCGAACGCCAGCAACTCCAACTCCCTGTACTGGCAAGAGGAGACATACCTGAACTACTTGGCGGACTTCGGGAAGCATCACCTCAACGGCATGGTTGGCATGTCGTGGGCGGGATATACCTACACCTCCTTTAACGCCTCCGACACGGGTTTCACCGACGACTTCTACGGATACTACAACATGGGGAATGGCGGAAACGACAAGAGCAAGCCGTCGGTAGGCAACGACTGGGACAAGTGGACGATGAACTCTTACTTCCTGCGCCTGGCCTATTCGTACGACAGCCGGTATATGGCCACGTTCACCGGTCGCTACGATGGGTCGTCCAAGTTTGGACAAGACAATAAATACGCTTTCTTCCCTTCGGCGGGATTGGGATGGACAGCGTCCAACGAGAAGTTCTGGAACCACAACTGGTGGGCAAACCGGCTGAAGGCGCACGCCTCGTACGGTCTCACCGGAAACTCGGAGATAGGAACTTTCCAGTCCCTCGCCACCATGAGCCAGTCCAACACCATCATTGGCGACGCCATGCACACGGTGACCTACCTGGACAAGATGCCCAACCCGTCCCTGAAGTGGGAAAAGACCGCTCAGGTCGACGTCGGCATAGAGTTGGGGCTGTTCAAGGACAGGCTGAGCTTCGACGTGTCCTACTACCATAAATACACCACCGACCTCTTGCTGCGTCGAACCGTGCCCGAATCGACGGGTTACTCGGACATCCTCGACAACGTGGGAGCCGTCTCCAACCAAGGACTGGACATCCTCGTCACCGCCCGTCCCGTGCAGACGCGCGACTTCAACTGGACTTCGACCGTGAACCTCAACTACAACAAGTCGAGGGTAGAGAAGCTCGACGAGAGCGCCTCCATCGATCCCATCTCAGGCAAGCGCCAGCTGCTGCTCGACGGCTTCGTGGGCTACGACATGTTGCTGCGCGAGGGCGAGGAGATGTCGGCCTACTACGGATACAAGCGCATAGGTATCTACGACGGCGTGCCCGGCAACTGGGACCCCAAGACGATGAATATCCCCACCACCGTGGGCGAGAAGGTGACCTCCAAGGACAGGCAGATTCTCGGGTACGGGTTGCCCAACTGGATGGGTTCGTTCATCAACACGTTCAGTTACAAAAACATTGACCTGACGCTCGACCTGCAATTCTCGTGGGGATCGGAGATCATGCAAGAGTATTTCCACTCCAGCGTGGCGCGATTCCTTACCAACGGACTCGACCACCTCTACCAAGAGGCGTGGAATCCCGTCACCAACCCCAACGGCACCGAGCAAGCCATCCGTCTGGCCAACTTCGGACAAGGCTCCAATCCCAACGCCGACGACACGTGGATCTGCGACGGCTCTTACCTGCGCGCCAACCTCATCCAGGTGGGCTACACTTTCCCCACGAAGCTCATCAAGCGCCTCGGCCTCTCCAAGCTACGCCTATACGGAAACGTAGGCAACGCTTTCCTGATCACCTCGAGCAAGTATCTCGGCTACGATCCCGACAACTCCACGCGCCTCGGAGGTAACAACTGGGGCGTCGGGCGACAATTCTTCTCCTATCCGCGTCCAAGAACGTTCACTTTCGGCCTCAATGTGGCCTTCTAACCCCTTAAAACAATGCGAATATGAAACAGAAAAGATACATCTACGGATTCTCCCTCCTGGTGCTGGGAGCGCTGACCTTCCACGCGTGCGACTTTCTCGACGAGGAACCGGTCAACAGAAAAGATTCTGCCGTGGCGTGGGAAACCCCAGCCGACGCCTTGGCCAACGTCAACGCCCTGTATTTCGGAGGCGTGCCCTACCTCAACAACACCGATGTGGATGGCGGATGGACGCCAAAGGCCACCATGTGGGGAGGCATCATCTCCGGGCTGTTCGTCGACATGAAGAAAGACCGCAACTTCACCAACGCTTCCGAGAACCTCAACTTCAACGTGGCCTCTTTCGACGACACGGCGTGGAAGCTATGGCATGAGTTCTACAAAGGCATATCGAGAGCCAACTTCGTGATTGCCAACATCCCCACGATGGCTGAGGTGCTGGACCAGCCGACGATAAACAACTATCTGGCGCAAGGCAAATTCTTCCGCGCCTACGGCTACTTCTGGTTAGTGAAGGAGTTCGGCGACGTGCCTTACGTCGACAAGCCCTACACCGCGCCCGTGGATATGTACCTCCCCCGCGTGCCAGCCGCCGAGGTGTACGGCCACATCGAGGCCGACCTGAGCGAGATCATCGCGTCCAACGCCCTGCCCGACAAGACGTTCTACGAGAATGGCGGCTATGCCACCAAGGCGATGGCCGAGACGCTGCTCGCCGAAGTCTATCTCCAGCACGCCGGTTATCCGCTGAACGGAGGACAGGAATACTATGAGAAGGCGGCGAAAGTGGCACTGAGCGTGATCAACGCGAAAGTACACGAGCTGGCGCAAGACCGTCCGGGCATGTCGGCTTTCAACGTCCTGAAGCTGGACGAGACCACGGCCAACCGCGAGATCATCTACGCCAAGGAGTACAACCAAAGTCTCGGCGTAGGCAATTCCTACCCCACTCGCTCCGTCATCACGGACGCTTCACAGTGGAAAGATATAAACGACAAAGTATTCCTCAATCCCGGTGGAGGCGTGCTCTACAACGCCTACCAGCCGGCAGCCATCATCCTGAACAGCTATGAAGCCAACGACGCGCGCATCCAGGAAAAGGAGTTCTTCTTCTGGGAACTCACCGATCCCACGGGCGTGCTGCACACCATCCCCAGGGACACCCCGGGCAACTGGGCCTGGTTCGACCAAGAGGCATTGGCCAACGGCAGGGACGGCAGCTACAACATTCCCACATTCCGCTATGCCGAGGTGCTGCTGATAGCCGCCGAAGCCTTGGCGCGCACCGGGCATGAGGAGAACGCCGTAGGCGGAGCCAAATACTACCTCAACCAAGTGCGCCGACGCGCGGGACTGGCCGACGAGACCGCATCGGGCGAGGAATTGATTGCGGCCATCCTCACCGAACGCTTGCACGAATTCCCGCTGGAGTTCAAGATCTGGGACGACATACGTCGCACGCGTCTCTATCCTGAGGCCGGCAAGGCAGTTGGCCGTCTGGACTGGAAGCCTCTCTCCACGGCCATCATCCAGAACAAGCCGGCCGGATTCACGAAGCAAGGCGTTCTGCCCGAGTATGTCCTGCTCTGGCCCATCCCCCTGAAAGAGATGCAAGCCAGCCCCGCGCTGCAAGGACACCAGAACCCGGGCTGGAACTAACCTAAAGACTTACGTCCTATCCCTAAGAGGGTGTGTCGAAACGCAAACTTCCCCTCCCCGCTATGCGGTGGCTTGCGTTTTGACACACCCTCATCTCACGCTCGCTTCCTACATGCCCTCCAAGACGTCGACGAGCGTGGCGGGGATACCCATACCCGTTTGCAGGTAGAGCGGCGCACTGGTATCGACCAGAAGAGACGTGGCGTGCCGCGTTTCCATGATTAGCATGCCTTTAAAAACATAGCCTCTTCTCCTCACAAAAAACTATTCATGCCTTACGATGGCATAACATTCAATCCATCTTATAGAATTTTCTCGCATATTTAATGAAAGGTCTCTCTAACACATCATCATAATCATCAGACAAATTTGAGAAATGAGGACCTAAGAGTTCTGACAAATCCGCCAATACAGGATCCTGCTTTGTCTTCATATTGAAAGACATTACTCCTTATTCGCTCGCTGGTCACGCCCTGTGCGCACTCACCAACTCGCCCTGCGTCTACCCGCTTACACACGGCCGTACATTTATTAGTTCCCTCTATCGTTCATCGCTCGTCACCCGGGTGGCGAGAGGTGAACGTTGAGAGAGACTGATGAGTAAACGCCCGTGTAACAGGTGAATACACGTAGGATGAGTTGGCGAGTAAACCAAGGAAGATAACGGAATGCCCCTCTCCTGCGGACATGGACTTCTGCCCATGATTCCGAAAAATATCGTCTTTGTTTCTATATACGGAACTATTTTATACCTTTGCACTCATAAGATAGTAATTAGGAACTATGCGGAGCGACAAGGAAAGATTTCAAGTGATATACTCTGAGGATGCGGACAACTTTCTTCATCAATTACCGATTCAAGTAATGGAGAAAATTGTCTATACCATCACAAAATCCAAATATGTGATCGATCCAGAACTTTTTAAGAAACTGGAACATACCGATATTTGGGAATTTAGAACGCTCTACAACAAGGCGCAATATAGACTGTTGGCTTTCTGGGATAAGACAGAAAGCATCAACACTTTAGTAATAGTAACCCATGGCTTCATCAAGAAGACGCAAAAAACGCCTCCTAAAGAGATTACCAAAGCGGAGACGATTAGGAAAGCATATTTTAAATTTAGAAAGATAAAACGATGAAAGAAATGAAATTCTTTACCGAAGAAGAGATTCTGGATAAACATATAGGCATCAAGGGAACTCCTCGAAGAGATAAATTCGAGGATGATCTACAAGCCTTCTTGGTGGGAGAAGCCATCAAGAAAGCACGCCTGTCAAAGAATCTCACACAAGAAGAGTTGGGTGAACTGATAGGTGTCCAAAGGGCACAAATCTCTCGCATAGAGAATGGGAAGAATCTCACTCTTCACACCATTGCCCGTATTTTCAAAGCAATGGATATCAGTGCCAAGCTGGAATTTGGAGATATTGGGCAGGTCGCTTTGTGGTAAGAGGACCGTCCCGTGCTTCTTGACGCTGGCCGGATATTCGCGGAAGAGGCTAACAGCCATGCGGAATCAGGGTTTGAGAAATACCGCATTATACAAGATAGGCTGTTCCAATCGGACTTCGATCGGTTTGACTTTCTCAAGTACTCAAGTTCAGAGTTGACAAGGCTTCCAGTGGACACGTTGACAAGGGGAATAGCAGCTCAAGAAGCATACGAAGAAGGTAATAGAACAAACCAGCCGGGTTCACGAAGCAGGACGTTCTGCCCGAGTATATCCTGCTCTGGCCCATCCCCCTGAAAGAGATGCAAGCCACCCCGCGCTGCAAGGACACCAGAACCTGGGCTGGAACTGATAGGGGGTGGGAAAATCACCCACTCTCTACTGCATGTTTCGCGAACTGAGTCCTCCTCCCCTAAGAGTATGGATAGACTTTCCAATCACGATCCTCCGCGAGGAGGGCGACGGAGTAACTTGTCCTACTTCCAAGTATATAGCCGTTTCTATCCACGCCCGGATTGACTCACCTTCCTGCGGCGACACGGGCTTCATGCCCAGAGGTAGATTTGCGGTTCTGGTATAGACACGGGATATTCCCGGTATCCCGTAGTCATCGGGTAAATCTTGGCCAAACCGGATTATGTGGTTTAGGGCTTACAGTCCCATCAGGAACTGTTCCCCCCAACGTACCAGCAGGTCGTGACCGGCATTGTTGAGATGGGCGGTGTCGTCACCTCGCTGGAAGTAGCGGGCACGGAAAGCGGGGTCGTTGGGGCGGATGCCACTGGTGCGCGCGGCATCCAGCACCTTGACGCCGTGCGCGCGGCACACTTCCCTGATGATGCCCAGCGTGGCGGGAAAACCTTTGTACGCCACGTTCCATGGAGTGACCCAGCCTATCTTGGCGTGGGGATATTCCCGTTCCAATCCGCCCAGTAGTTCGTCGAGACGCTGGCGCAGCACCTCTTGCCGGGCGATGTCTTCGTTCACGATGTAGGCGTCGTTATGGCCGGCGATGAGGAGTATGTAGTCAGCGTCTTTGGGAATCACGGTGTAGCGTTGATACATGGGAGCGCCCCATCTGCCGTCGCGCTCGAAAGCGATGCTGTTGCCGTTGCGCCCTAAGTTTTCGTACGCCATGCCGTGCTTGGCCGCCACCTTGGCGTGCCAAGTCTCCGAAGCCGGACGCGCATGGTTGTAGACATAGCTATCGCCGATGACGCAAAGTTTCTTGCCCCGGAGCGCATCGTCCGCCGCGTAGCTCACCTCGATGGGAGAGCCGTAAGGGTCGATGTCGACGGTGGAATAGTCGTCCCGGAAGCTGACCTGGAGCTTTCTTCCATCCTGCGTCGCCCGGAGAGGCCGATTCCGGTCCGTGCCCGCTATCCTCAGGGTGAGCGGGCCGCGGAAGATGGCGCTGTCGAGGCTTAGGGAGGGGGAGATGACGAGCGTGTCGCCGTGTCGACGGGTGGTCAGCCCGACCGCGTCGCGCGCTTTCGTGTAAGCCTGTATGGCGGAGAAGGTATCGACCCACACCGAATCTTGCCTGAAAGCCAGGTCGCGGAAGAAGTCCCACAACGCCCATGGCTCGTCCCATTGGTCCCACGCCGTGTAGATGCCATGCGTCATGGTGATGCCCCACGCGCCTTTTTCAATCAGGCCGTCGAGATATTTGTCGATCGATTTGGGCGTGCATCCGGAGTTTCGCTGTCCCAAGGCGAACTGATAGAGGCGTGAACCTACCTTACCCCGCTCGCTGAGACGGCGCGCCAGGTCGTTGTAGCCATTGAACGGATAGAGCACGCTACGGGAGGTGAAGCCCAGCTCGGCCATCATCGCGGAGTCGTTCATCGCTATTTCGCGTACAATCGTGATTGAATCCTGGTCATGGAGGTTCGGATGGCTCCAGGTGTGATTATTGATTTCATGGCCGTCGCGAGCCATTTGCCGACACTCATCCCATGTCATGCGGGGCGCGTAATGGTCGTCGATGTCGCCCATGTATTTGCCGTTGATGCCAAACGTACCTTTCAGCGCGTAGCGATCCAGATGGGGAGCGACCAACGTGTAGTGTTCCTGCAGGCCATCGTCGAAAGTCAGGCTTAGCGCCGCTTGGCGGTCGCCCGCGAATCGGGTCACGCTTACCGTTGGCGACTGGGCGGAAGCTTCCGCCGGGAGTATGCCTTTCAGCTGTTCGCAAATCTGGCGCATCCCCTTGATGGAGGGATGTCCACTCTTCTTGTCCATGTCCGCGATCTCCACGCAATCTATCTCGTAACGTGAGCAAACCGTCCTGACCGCCTCCTTGATCTCCTCCTTCAGGTCGGTGTTCAGCAAGAAGTAGATGTCGGCGTCGGCGTATCGCTCCGTCATGTAGTGGAGCATGTACGCCATCGCCGGCCGGAACTGGTACAGCTCCTCCTTGCTCCACCCCTCATACTTGTATTCGCCCAGCGGGACATTCGCCCACGAATCGTTGGTGGCGCCATAAATGAAGATGATGTCGGGATTCCCCAGCTTATCCATGCGGGCGATGAAGGAGCGGTCGGAATAATCTTCCCCGTTGTAGCCCGTGTCGCATACGGTGGAACCCGAGAAAGAGTTGTTTACGCAAAGACGATAGCCGCTTTCGCGGACGAGCTGGTCCCACCACGTTTGGTCGACGGAGACCACGTCCGTGTCGTGGTAAGGACCGGGGGTGTACCAGACCGCGTTGGTGGCAGGCCACACGTACCCCTCGAAGGTGGAGTACGAATCGCCCAGGATGGATACCGATTTCGGGGTCTGCGCCAATCCGGTGACGAATCCGAAGACTACGAGCAGGATGGAGAGGATTGATCGATACATGGTAACGTTTTTAGTTTATTGGGTGAATGCCGATGTCGGTAAGGACACCGCGAAAATACGAAATCCGTAGCGAACGGAGCATGTAATATAGCCCGCAAAACATGTAGAATATCGCTGCATGCGCCAAGGCTCGCTCCTTGCCTTTCGTGAACGATGAAACATTCTTCTAATGATTGAGGGCGGAACGGGATCATTCTCGTTCCGCCCTCTTTCCCCATCTCAATCGCTATGCCCTGGGCACCCGCCGCGCTACGTGGACGGGGATCGTATCCTGAATATTACGCGGCTGTTCGCGGTTCGTTCTTACAGCGTGTCGCGGAAGTATCCATAGTGTATGGCTTCGTCGAGCACGAAGGTGAACACGCCCCAGATGTTGGTGGCGTCGGCCTGGATGATTTCCAAGTCGATGGGGACGTTGTAAGTGTCGCCCATGTACATGGTGTAGTCGAGCAGGGCATCGGTCTTCTTGCCTACCGTCTTGTCGCCGGTGAAGGTGATCTTGAAGCGGTACGTGAGCCAGCTGATGGGGGCGTACTGCCATCCGTAGCTGATGGTGCCGTCGCCGTTGTCCGCGTTGACGCTCTTCCCGTAGCCCATGTAGTTGCTCTGGTAGCCGTCGAGGATATATGTACGGGTGGCGTCGGCCTTGATGTCGGCCAGGTCTTCCTCGGTGAAGGGTTCGTACGAGGCTTTCACGGTGACGAGGATGGTGGCGGTCAGTCCCGACTTGTCGGTCACGGTGAGCGTGGCGGTGTAGTCGTCGGGCTTGGAGGTGGCGCTCATGGCGATGGAGCCGTCGTCGGCGATCATGGCCGTGACGCGGGTGTCGCTCGAGGCGATGGAGTATCCTCCGTTGCCCTGCGTCACTTGCGCGCTGGCGAAAGCCACGTTGCCCAGCAAGGCGACGAGGTCTATCTCGGTCTTGTCGATCGTTATCGTCTCGTAGACATAGACCGACACGGGCACCTTGCGGTAGTATCCTCCGCTGTCGGAGACGATGATGGCCGTCTGCCCCACTTCCACGCCCTGTATCTCTATCTGGCCGTCGACTATCGTGGCCGTGGCCACGGAGGGGTCGAGCGAGAAGACGTTGTAGTCGCCTCCGCCTTGGGTGACCTGTAGGGTCAGGGCTTCTCCGTTCTTCACTCGCAGTACGTCCGTGGGTACCTCCAGCCCGGGGCTTGGAGGGGTGACGGGTTCTACAGGGCTGGCGCCATTGTCGTCGCCGCAAGCTCCGGCACCCGCGAGCATGGCGAGGCAGAGCAGGAATCGATAAGTTTTTCTTAGTAAATGCATGTCAATGAATGATTAGTGGTTACTTCCAGTCTACTTGGTACGGTTGTCCGTCGTACACGCACTCGTCGTCGTATAGTGCCCGGGCTATCTTCTCCATGGCGGGGAGCTGTTGCGACTGGAAATTGCCGGTGGTGGGACTCATGGCGAATATCATGTGCGCGAGGTATCCGTTGGCCCTCATGTTTTGCAGGTTGGTCTCCGAGGCCCATCTGCCTCGCGCGAACTCCTGCGAGTGGAGTCCCATGCGCTCCTTGGGCATGCCGGGATACTGGCTGCTCAGGTCGTAGCTTCCCCCGTAATCGTGGAGGGCGTAGTCGACAAAGTAGCCGGATTCCAGGTCTTCCACGGCCGGCAGGCTGCTGGTGCGGGAGTAGACGTAGGCGATGTTTGCGCGGTCGGGCTGTAGCTTGTGTATCTCGTAGTAAAGGCGTGCGGCGGCGGCGTTCGAGGGGCTGACGAAGCCGGGGGGCGGGGGCGTGATGTACTCCGAGTACTCGTCGTCGAGAAAGACGCCATCGAGGTCGTAAGCGTCGCAGGTGGCCTTCACCTCGCGGGCGAAGTCGCGCGCCATCTCCTCCGAGAGGTTGGCCACGCCCGCGCGGTCGTGGTTGCCGAGGATGCTGAGTATGACCTTCATGCCCCGGTCCTTGAGCGGCTTGAGGTACTTCTCCCGGTTGCTGAGGATGGCTTGCACGTTCTCGTTGTGGAAGAGGTACGCACGTCCCCTGGCCGCATCGTAGTTGATGTTGGAAGAGAAGAGTATGACGTAGTCGACCATGTACTTGCCGCTGTTCTTGAGGGTGAAGCAGAGGTTGTTGAGCGGGTTGGTGCCGTTCACCTCCATGCAGCTGAAGAGTTTCACGCCGCTGGCCTTCGCGCAGTCGGGGGTGCCGGTGAGATCCTTGACGAAGATGAGGTGGGTACCGGTGCCTTCGGGCAGCTTCAGGTTGCCCGAGGTGATGCTGACGCGCAAGGGTATGACGTAGCTCTTGCCGGCGTCAAGCTCGGGACCTGACTGGTAGCCGACGGCGATGCCGGCCGATCTCTTCTGCCCGGCGGGAAGCAGGTCGGCCCCACCGTCGGGCAGGGTGACGAGCGCTTGGGGCATGGCCTCGTAGGCGTTGCCCGTGGCGGTGTTGTAGGCGTCGAGGGCGGCCTTGTCGTAGGTATAGGCGATAAGGTTGTCGGCTCCATCGCTCTTCGCGGTCTTCAGGAAGAGCGTGGTGCTGCCCGAGCCGCGAAATTCGGCGGTGGAATATTGCTGGTTGCCGTCTTGATCGGCGACGTATGCCAGGGATTCTCCGCCGGTATGGGTGGCGTAATTGTCCTGGTCGACGTTGCCGATGACGATGTCGTCGGCGCAAGCGGCCATCGTGCCACCGGCCAGGAGTAACGCTAGTGCCACGGCGAGGTTGCTATTTCTGATGGGTCTCATAATTCTTCTATATTATCGGGGTTAAAAAAAGGGCGTTATTTCTTCTCGGGAAGCGATACGGTCTTCCAGACGGGGTCGGCGTGTGCCGTGATACCGTAGCCGTTGGCGTGGTCCTTGATGGTCTTGCCGGCTCCCTCGTCGAACTTCCAGTAGGCTACCAATCCTTCGCTGGCGGGGTCGACAGCGTAGAAGTGGTAGGGCGCGTTGATCTCTTCGCTGGTGAGCACGCGGTTCCACACGCGGCATTCGCTGATCTCTCCTTCGAGCCACCGCTGGTCGTCGTACGACTTGCCGATGTAGAACTCCGGAGAGTTCCAGTTGACGTTGCCCCTGAAGCTGGTGGTCTTGGACGCCATCTTCTTGCCGTTGAGGTAGACGTTGACCTCTCCGGTCGACTTGTCGTAGGTGAGGGCGATATGCGTCCACTCGCCGGTGTTGATGGTCCAGCCGGGATCGGTGACGTTGTTGGAGCAGGCCAGCTGTATCTGGTTGTCGGGCAGGCCGGAGTCGCCAATGCGGATGAGGAAGCTGCCCTCAATGCCCATGATGGTGCTGATGAGCTTACCAAACTTGGAGACGCGGACGAGGGCCTCGGCCGTGAGCTGTTCCAGTCCTCCCAAGGCCGCGGCTCCGGACGGATTGTCGAGTGCGAGGTAATTGGAGGTGATGTTGGCGGCAGTGTTGATGAGCGCGCCCTCCTTGGCCACGAAGTAGATGGCTTTGGCGCTTTGCAGCACGCTGACATCGGACTGGCAGATGCTTACGGGCAAGACGTAGACGAGGCTCTTGTCCAGGGTGGAGAGGTTCTTGAAATTCACTGTCACGTCGTTGCCTCTGACGGAACCCTGGTTGATGGTGGCTACGGGGTCGGCTATCTCGTAGCATTCGGCGGGCATGAGCACGGCGTGGTCGTAGTAGGCGCCGTTGTAATGTTCCACGAGGTCGGGCGAGGCCTGGTAGGTCACTCGCACGTCAGCTTCCTCGGGCATGCCCATCTTGGTCTCGATGTCCATGCTGGCGTTGTCCAGCGTACCCTTCAGCAGGATGGTGCCCACTTTGGAGGGGTTGTTCACATATACTTTGTTGGTGTAGACTTCGTCGTCCTCGCCGCACGCCGTGGTCAGGGCGACGCAGCAGGCCGCGAGCAGGGTGGACGCGAAAGCGTTTCTTATCTTGATTTTCATACGTTCCTTTATTTTAGGGGTGGATTGATGGTTGAAATCAGCGTGCGGGTATCGTTGTAGATCCTCGTCGTGCTGTAGAAATCGCCGGCGGGGTTGTACACGCCGACGGCCGTGGCGTCCACGGCGTGCCGGCGGGGGAACCACTCGGCCAGGCCGAGAAGGCGCGTGCGGCCGTCGAGCATGTAGCCTACCTCCTTGTTGGGGTCGACCGCCTTGGGGCCGGTGACGAACACGCCGAGCTTCGATATCACGTCGGGATCCACGGCGGCTTGTTCGACGTAGAGGGTGAAGGCGTCGGCATCGGAGGCGTCGTCGCAAGGTATCAGCACCTTGGCGCACCGGCTTACGATGGAGAGGTCGTGCAGGTATTGCGGGTTGGTTCTCAACGTGAGCGTCCGGTCGGCGTTGCGGGTGCTCCAGTCGTCAACGATGCCCATGAAGGCCGCCTCGTTGAGGCGGTGCTCACGCATCTCCTCGTCCGACATGGAGAGGGGATTCTTGCCGTTATAGGCTACGCAGATGCCGTCGTAATCGTACTTCTTGGCGAACGAGAGCGCCGTCTGGAGCGTGTCGACAAGGAAGTCGTTGAACGGCTTCTCCATCGTCAACCCGGCGTTGGCGGCCTCCAGCGAGCGGGTGTCATAGATGCTCCTGATGGCGTCGTAGTCGATGGTGTAGGTCACCTTCGTGCCTTTCTCGAGGCGTACTTCGGCAATCTCCTCCAACTCCCAGTCGGCGAGGTTGTCGGGGTGGATGAGGTCGATCACGTCGACGCTGTCGGGGAGGGCGTTGATGTGATGCAGGCGGCTGTAGGGTGACTTCTCGCCATTGTCGAACCACAGGTAGACGGGGTTGTGCGCTTCGGACGCCTTGTATGCGCGGAGCGCGCGGAGGTATTCTTCGTATAGGGCGGGGTTCTCTCTGGTGATGTCGGGTTGGCGCAATGTCACGCTCTCGTTGTCCGTCCAGTCGTCGCACGCGGTAAGCGCGAGGCAAAGCGCGGCAAGCAGCGGCGCGGATGTCTTGAATATATTGATCCTCATATCGGTGTATCTTTTTAAAAAGTATCCATTAGTTTCTCTTCGCCCACCATACATCGGTGGCCATGTTGTCCGTTCCACCCAAGGCTTGCAGGGCCGCGGGCATGTTCTCGGCGTTGTTGGAGTATTCGTCGATGGGCCAGGGCATGCGGCGAGCGCCCTTGTTGGAATCCACCACTCCGCCGCTCTTGTTGCCTGCGGCGCTGGCGGGGATGAGGTGAGGGTATCCCGTGCGGCGATAGTCGGCCCAGGCTTCGTTGCCCAGCATCCAATTGGCTATCCACTTCTGGGTGATGATGCGCTCCTGCTTCTGTTCGGCCGTGGCTTCCTCGTCCCACTTCACGGTGATGTCCGAGAGGGTGTTCTGGTAGCTGTCCGCTCCCGACGGGTCGGTGTAGGTGGTGGGCTTGCTGGTGTCGTCGGCCATGTAGGTGTCGGCTCCGGCGGCTCCCCATTGTTCGAACGATAGGGTGATGCCTTGCTCGTAGAACTCCCGCGCCGTGCCGCCCATGTCGAAGGCAAAGATCGCGGTACCTTCGGCGCGGAGGAAGGCCACCTCGGCGGCGTTCATCCAGTAGATGGGGTCGGACTGTATGACGTTGACTCCCGAATATTTGTGTCCGCTGGCTTTCAGGGCGGGGATGGTGATGCCGTGGCGCATGCCGACGTATCCCAGGGAGGTGACACCGTCGTCGGCCATCCATTCGGAACGGGTAAAGAACTTCTCGCGGCGCGGGTCGTTGTAGCCGTTCATGTAGCAGATGATATCGGCCGCGGCGTGGGTGTCGCCACCGGTGAGGCAAGTGGTACCGTCGTCGTGCGTGCCGATGGCGTTGTAGCGCGTGGCGGTATAGAAGGGGTTGACGCTGGTCTTGAAGTAGTCCCACTTGGCGTTGTCGGCGTTGGTGGTGATGACTCCGATCTCGTTGCGTATAGCCGATTCGGCCATCACTTTGGCGGTGGCGGGGTCGGCGTAGGCGATGCGGATGGCGAGGCGCAGCTTGAGTGAGTTGGCGAAGCGGATCCACTTCCTCACGTCGCCGGCGTAGATGTAGTCGGCCGAGGCGGTGAGCGATCGGTTCTGGTTCTCCATCAGGGCGGCGATGGAGGTGTCGAGTTCCTCGAAGAATAGGTTGTACACCTCTTGCTGCGAGTCGTAGGGGGCGTTGAGCGCACCGTTCTCGCCGATTTTGGAATAGGGGATGGGGCCGTAGGTGTCGGTGACGCGATGCATCGTGGCCACTTTGATGATGTTGGCGATGGCCAGGGGAACGGGGTTCCCGGTATCCTCGGACACCTGCCTGGCGATGGCGAGGTTGCTGTAGAGCACGGGGATGATCCTGTCGGTCTGCATGAAGACGCGTGTCCAGTCGTCCTTGGCGTTGTAGTTGGAGATGGTATTGGCCCAGCCGGCGTTGGAGTCGGCGAAGTATCCGGCCATGGGTCCGCCCAGCAGGCATTCGGTGAACTGGCAGGTGTTGACGTCGGGCGACACCACGCAGCTGGCCAGGTTGTTCATGGCGGCTCCGAGAGCGTAGTCGTCGGCGTTGACGTCTTGTGGCACGTACGGCTCGGTGTTGATGTCGAGGTACTTGCCGGTGCACGACGCGAGGAGCGCCGTGAGCAGGGTTAACGAAATGCGATATATCTTGTTCATGATGCTCTTACGTTTAGAATTTGAGACTGACATTGAGGCCGATGTTGCGTAGCGAGGGCATCATGAAGTAGTCGATGCCTTGGTAGAAACTGCCGGTCGAGGCTACGCTCTCGGGGTCGAAGGGTGCCTTGTTGTAGAGCATCCACAGGTTGCGTCCCACGATGGAGATGTTGAGGTCGCATGCTCCTCCGAGCCATTTCCGGGGTACGCGGTAGCCTATGGAGGCCTCTTGCAGGCGTACGTTGGTAGCCGAGTAGGTGTAGTATTGCGGCACGGCCGTGCCTGAGGCCACCACGCTGTACCATTGCTCGGGGTTGATCCTGTCCGCCCCGCCGTTGATGGCGACGTAGCCCCTGTCGCGGGCCGAGGCGGAGGCTTCCGACACACCGTACTCGTCGAGTATGGCCTGGGTGCGCGAGAAGACGATGCCTCCCAGACGGGCCGACACCATGAAGCCGAGGTCGAAGTTCCGGTAGCTGAGGGTGTTCCTCCAAGCCATGTTGGCCTTGGGGAGTACGCTGCCCAGCTTGATGTACCGGCTCTTGTCGTCGATATTGGCGGTGGCCACGTTGCCCGACTGGTCGACGAAGATGGTGCCGTCGTTGTAGCGCTTCAGGTCGATGAGCGAGTAGAGGTCGCCCATGCTGCCTCCCTTGGTCAGCCAGAAGCGTGTCTGCCCCAGTCCGCCCATGTCGAGGTCGTCCTTGGTGATATAGATGTCGTGCTCGGGGATGTAGGCGTTCTCTACCAGCTCCAGGATCTTGTTGCGGTTGGTCGAGAAGGTGAAGTTGGAATTCCAGCTGTAGTCTTTCCAACGGTTGCCGTAGCCTAAGGATACCTCGAAGCCCGAGTTACGTACCTTGCCCGTCTGGACGTAGATGTTGGACGATCCGGAGGAGGAGCTAAGCCCGGATTCGAGTGTTTGGTTTTTGGTGACGGCGTTGTAATAGGTGGCGTCGAGGCTGAAATGCTTGAGGAAGCGTGCCGTGATGCCGATCTCGAACGATTCCGTGCGCTCGGGCTTGAGTACCGTGGGATAGTCGGTGGTGATGGAGTACTGTCCGTTGCTCAGGGGGTGTCCCGGGTTGGAGATGTAGCGCTGGAAGGCGTTGCCCACCGAGGCGTACGAGCCGCGCAGCTTGAGGTAGTGGAAGTTCTCGGGCATCTTGAGCGTCTCGGACACCAGGACGGAGAGGCCGGCGGAGTAGTAGAAATAAGACTTGGTGTCCGAGCGCGGGCCGGCAAGCTGCGAGGGCCAGTCGTTGCGTCCGGTCAGGGTGAGGTAGTAGGCGCTCCGGTAGCCCAGCTCGGCCGAGCCGTAGATGGATTGCACCTGCTGGCGCCATCCGCTCTGGAAGGTGTAGCGGTTGAGCTGGCTGATGTTCTGCACGGAGAACTCGTTGGTGAGGCCTACCCGCTCACCGGTGTTGTTGGACATGGTGGAGTCGGTGATGGGTCCGCTCACCTCGAGGGCGTCATAGCGTATGTCGGAGTAGGAGGCTCCGAGGTTTGCCGCCAGGCTCCACCGCTCGGCGAAGTTCTTGTTGATGCTTAGCAGGGCGTCGGCGTACAGCTGCTTGTCCTTGTAGCGCATGATGCCGTAGAAGCCGCGGTCGGAGCCGCCGGTGAGTTGGTTGTTGGTGGTGGCGTAGTACTTCTGGGTGTAGTCGGCCGTGGAGTTGTCGCTGCGGATGCGTCCGCTCACGCTCATCCAGTCGGTGATGTCGTAGCTCAGCGAGGCGCTCAGCATGTAGCGGTCCTTGCTGTTCTCGCGGAGGTTGAGGTAGTTCACCCAGTAGGGGTTCTGCATCACCATGGTGGCGTCGCCCACCTTCCAGTTCTGGGTGTAGATGTTGCGGCTGGGGTCGTACTGCTTGTACATCCGTGCGTCTTCCCAGTCGTTGCCGCGCGGATAGAGGTATGCGCCTACGAGTGGGTTGCCGTACGTTCCCTGGTTGATCATGTTGCGGTCGCGCTGGTAGACGTATCCGGCGCTGACGTCGAGCGTCATGCGGTCGCGCAGGAAGCTGGTGGTGTTGCGGAAGTTGAAGTTGTAGCGGTCGTACCGGTTGTTGGGCACGATGCCGTTGGAGTTGGTGGCCGAGGCGGAGGCGTATGTCTGGTTCCTCTCCGTGCCTACCGAGAGCGAGATGTTCTCCGTCGCCGTCACGCCCGTGCGCAGATAGTCCGACTGGGGGTCGTAGCCCATGTAGTTGGCGCTGTTCAGCAGCGGGCCGTAGCTCTTGTCGATGTTGTTCTCGCTCAGGGCGCTTCCCGTGCCGTAACGGTTCTGGAACTTCGGCATCACGAAGGGACTCATGAGGTTGGTGGTGCTGTTCACCGTCAGCGAGAGCTTCCCTTCCTGCCCTTTCTTGGTGGTGATGACGATGGCGCCGTTGGCGGCGTCGGAGCCGTAGAGGGCAGCGGCCGCCGCGCCGGTAAGCACGGTCATCGACTCGATGTCCTCGGGGTTGAGGTCAGCGATGGGTTCGCTGGTTCCCCTGGAGGCGAATTCGGTGCCTTGCGACTGTGTAGAGGCGTACATGGGCACGCCGTCGATGACGTAGAGGGCGTTGGACGACTGCAGGATGGACTTGGTGCCTCGCATCACCACGCGCGCGGCGCCTCCCACGCCCGACGAGGAGCTGTTGATCACCACGCCGGCTGCCTTTCCGCTGAGCGAGTTGATGAAGTTGGCCGTCTTGTTGCCGGTGATGTCGGCGGCGTTGACCTGTTGCGCGTTATAGCTCAAGGCCTTGGTCTCCCTTTTGATACCCAAGGCAGTGACCACTACCTCTTGCAGTGCCTGCGCGTCGTCCTCCATGACGATATCGAGGGGCATGTCTCCCCGTACGGCCACTTCTTGCGTGCGGTATCCCACGTACGAGAAGATGAGGATAGGATTGGATTGTTTGGTCGTGACGCGGTAATTTCCGTCCATGTCGGTTATGCCTCCGTCGGTGGTGCCTTTCACTCGCACGCTCACGCCGATGAGAGGCTCACTATTGGCGTCGCGCACCTGCCCCGTGAGGGTGCGTCCATCGCCTGCCTGCCTCACGGCGGCTGCGGCATTTTTCTCCTGTAGATAGACGATGTTGTCGACTATCCGATAGGAAATTTCCTTGTCTTTCAACAGCTTGTTCAATACTTCTTCGAGCGGGGCGCCTTTAACGCTCACCTCGTTCACTGATAGTGTGCCCAGCTTGTCGTCGTAGAAGAATTTGTACTTAGAGGTGGCCTGGATCTGCTCGATGGCTTTCCGCAGGTTGTAATTCCCCGTGGATGAGCTGGCCTGGGCTATTGTCCATTGTGGGGGAATTGCGGTAAGGAGCAAGATGAGTAAAGCCCGACATAATTTAGAGGCTTCTTTAATCGTGAAATTGTTCTCCATACGTTTAATTTGATGGTTGTTACTATTTACGTTTTTCTTCACTCTGCATATCAATGAGATAGGAATAGTTGTATCTCCCTGATACGTACTTATAACAAGGATTGGCATAATACCACTTACGGCGGGAAAGCTTTTTTCTTTCTCCGCGCCTGGCGAACGATGGAGTCTATGGAAGCACGCTTAGGCCACCGCGTAGAGGTAGATCACGGCGGCGGGTATGGCCAGCAGGGCACTGTCGAAGCGGTCGAGCATGCCGCCGTGCCCGGGGAGGATGTTGCCCGAATCCTTTACGCCAAGCTGGCGCTTGAAGAGGGATTCGGTGAGGTCGCCCCAAGTGCCGAACACGACAACGGTGAGTGCCAGCCCCGCCCAGGCGGGCATGGACATGAACGGGAAGCAATGGGCCAGGAGGAACGAGGAGGCGATGGCCACGACGCCTCCGCCGATGGAACCTTCCCACGATTTCTTGGGCGAGATGCGCTCGAACAGGCGGTGCTTGCCCATGAGCGACCCGACACAGTAGGCACCCGTATCGCTCAGCCAGAGGAAGATGAAGATGGAGAGCGGGAGGATGTAGTTGTAGCTCACCGTGCCGTTCCCGGGGTTGGCCTGGAACGCCAGCACGTTGAGCAAGGCGAAGGGGAGGCCGATGTAGATCTGGCTCAGCATGGAGCAGGCCCAGTTGAGCGCGGGGTTGTCTTTCTTGAGGTACAGCTCGCTGATGAGCAGGTACATCAACAGCAGGAGGTAGGGGATGAAGACCTTGGAGCCGATGGCGTCGATACAGAAAGCCAGGATGGACAGGAAGAGGAAGGCGCTGCCCAGCATGGTGACCACCTTGTTGAGCGAGGCACCCGGCATCCGGAGGTTGACGAGCTGGCCGAACTCGTAGGTGGTGAGCGCGGTCACCACCACGAACAGGGCGCCGAAGCTGATGGGGGAATAGAGGATACATCCCACCAGGACGGCGACAAAGAGTACGCCCGTGATGCTGCGTCGGGTGAAGTTATTCATCGCTCTCGTCCGTTGTCTGCCCGCGGCTTTCGTCGGTTGTTTGCTCGTTGCTTTCGCTGGCTGGCTGGCCGTGGGCGTCTTTCTCGCGCCGGGCCTCCTTGGCGGCCATGATCTCCTCTGAGCGGGAAGCCCAGGGGCGTTTGCCGAAGATACGTTCCACGTCCTCGGCGTAGATCACCTCCTTGTCGATGAGCAGTTGGGTAAGCTCGGCGTGCCCCTCCTTGTGCTCGGTGAGTATCTGCTTGGCGCGGGCGTATTGCTCGTTGATCATCCGCTGTACTTCGGTGTCGATCAGCTCGGCGGTCTTCTCGCTATACGGCTTGTTGAAGGCATATTCCTCGTTGTTGTAGTAGCAGAGGTTGGGCAGCTCCTCGCTCATGCCGAGGTAGGCTATCATGCCGTACGACTGCTTGGTGACCCGCTCGAGGTCGTTCATGGCTCCCGAGGAGATGTGGTGTTGGAACAAGTCTTCGGCGGCACGTCCGCCCAGGGTGGCGCACATCTCGTCGAGCATTTGCTCCTTGGTGGTGATCTGTCGTTCCTCGGGGAGGTACCAGGCGGCGCCGAGGGCGCGTCCGCGGGGAACGATGGTGACCTTGATGAGGGGGCTGGCATACTCGAGGAGCCACGAGATGGTGGCGTGCCCGGCTTCGTGCAGGGCTATGGAGCGTCGCTCCTCCTCGGTGGTGATCTTGGTCTTCTTCTCTAAGCCACCGACGATGCGGTCGACGGCGTCGAGGAAGTCTTGCTTGCCCACGAACTTCTTGCCGTGGCGGGCGGCTATCAGCGCGGCCTCGTTACAGACGTTGGCGATGTCGGCTCCCGAGAAGCCGGGGGTCTGGCGGGCCAGCAGGTCCACGTCCACGGTATTGTCTATCTTGATGGGTCGCAGGTGCACGCCAAACACCTCCTTACGCTCGTTGAGGTCGGGCAGGTCGACGTGTATCTGGCGGTCGAAGCGGCCGGCGCGGAGCAGGGCCTTGTCGAGCACGTCGACGCGGTTGGTGGCGGCGAGGATGATGACGCCGCTGTTGGAGCCGAAGCCATCCATCTCGGTGAGCAGCTGGTTGAGGGTATTTTCGCGCTCGTCGTTTCCTCCCATGGCAGGGTTCTTGCCGCGGGCGCGTCCCACGGCGTCGATCTCGTCGATGAAGACGATGCAGGGCGCTTTCTCCTTGGCTTGCTTGAAGAGGTCGCGCACACGCGACGCGCCCACGCCTACGAACATTTCGACGAAGTCCGACCCGGCGAGCGAGAAGAACGGCACGTTGGCCTCACCGGCCACGGCCTTGGCCAGCAACGTCTTTCCGGTTCCCGGAGGGCCTACCAGCAAGGCGCCCTTGGGGATCTTGCCTCCCAGGTCGGTGTATTTCTGCGGCTCCTTGAGGAACTCCACGATCTCCTCCACTTCCTGCTTGGCCTCGGCCAGTCCGGCCACGTCCTTGAAGGTTACCTTTACGCCGTTACCCTTCTCGAACAGCTGCGCCTTCGACTTGCCTACGCTGAATACGCCTCCCGTGCCTCCGCCGGCCGCGCCGCTCATGCGACGCATGAAGAACATCCAGAGCGCCACCAGCACGATGATAGGCAGCAGGTTGATGATGATGGCGGGGAAGAAGTCGGACTTGGGCGGATAGTCGGTAGTGCCGTCGAAGTGCCCTGCGGCGCGCTCGGCTTGCAGGAACTCGTCGAGCTTGTCGGTCGACGGGCCACGGCTACTGATGATGGGGTTATGTCCCACCTTGGCCGAATCGGCGCCAAACACGGCGCCCAGGGCCGAGGGCTTGACTTGCGCCTCGATGGACTTGTCTTCGTTGCCCGACACCTGGGTGATGTATCCCTTGCGGACAAACTCCTGAAACTCGCTATAGCTCACCGACTTTACGCCGGGAGCGCGGGAATCGCTGCTCCACCACAGGCCGAAGAGCATCAAGGCGATGACCATGTAGACCCAATTGAGGTTGAATCTGGGCATATTCACCTTGTTGTTGGTATTATTGGTATTCTTGTTTTCCATTTATATGCTGTTTAGTCTAAATCGGGAATGGGGGTGAGCTTGGCATCTTCCCATAGATGCTCCAAGTCGTAAAAGGCTCGCGTCTCGGGCAGGAAGACATGCACCAGCACGTCGGCATAATCCATGGCCACCCATTCGGCGTTGCGCAGTCCATCCACGCCGAACGGTTTGCTGCCCGCACCCTTGCGCGCGTACTCTTTCACGGAGTCCACGATAGCGCTCACCTGCGTCGGGGTGTTCCCCTGGCAGATGACGAAGTATTGGCAAATAGTGTCTTCTATGTCCGACAGATCGGCAATAATGATGTTCTTACCTTTTTTTTCTTGTATTCCTTCTTTTATTTGTTCAATCAATACTTGGGTATCGCTCATCTTTGTATTTGGGGTTAATAAATTACGTGCATTACACGTACAACAAGGCGAGGCATGCTTTTGTTCCTCGCCAGGCGCGTGATTATGGTGGGCAAAGATACGCCGATTTGTCGGATAGACGAGGTTTCCCCGGCATTTTTTCTTTTTTATTAGTATATGAAATAAGCGCTTAGCGTTTGATGTCCAACAGCGCGTTTCCATTCTTCAGCGGATTCCATCCGTCGTCGCCCGCCAAGCTCTCCTCGGGCGTGTGTCCTCTCAGGTTCTTGAGAAGATGGGCGAAGGGCGCCCGCGCCCGGTCGTTAGCTCCCGGCCCTTGGCTTTGGTACTCGGCGTAATAGGCGGTTCGCTCGTTCTCTTGCTTGCCCCAGTTGTCCCATCCGGCGGGGGCGATGTGCCCACCCAGGTCGCAGTGGGCGAAGACGGCCTTGGCGTACGGCCGCCATGGGCGGGAGAGGTAGACGCGGCTCACGTTGTCGGCCGCCGTAAGCTGGCAGCGGTAGAAGAGGTAACCGTACCGTTGCCCCCGGTCGGTGGAGGGGGCGCTGACGTAGCCGTCGCCTTTGCTGTGTATCCGGCAGCGGTCGAACACGGCGGTGGACCATCCGAAGATGAAGTCGACGGTGCCCTCGATGTAGCACTCCTCGTAATATTGACGGCATCCCTTGCCGTAGGTGTAAAGCGTGTCCTGGAAGCCGAGGAAGCGGCATCGCTTGAAGTAGGCCCGGTCGGCGCTCACGAAGCAGGCCACGGCTTGTCCCACGGGGCCGGATCCATTCTCGAAGGTGATGTTCTCGGCGTAGAAGTCGGGGGCGTAGATGTAGCAGCTGGCCGAGCCTGACGTCCCCGTAGGCTCGCCGAAGCGGTTGGGCTTGGAGGCGTAGTCGGAGTAGGCGATGACGGCTCCCTTCTGTCCAATGATCGAGAGGCCCGTCTTGCTCTCGGGCACGACGAGTTTCTCCCGGTACGTCCCTTTCCTTATTAATATCGTGGTGCGGTGGTTCTTGCGATAGTCGGGCACGGCCAGCACGGCTTCTTGCGGGCTGAAGAAGTCGCCGCTCCCGTCTTGCGCCACCACGAAGTCGTAATGGCGGACGTAAGGCGCCAAGGCGGGCACCTGGCGGGCGATGGCGTCGATGGCCAGTCCCGCTACCACGCGTGCGCCATGCACGTTGAGGTGCGTGTCGTCCTCACGTCCTTGTGGATGAAGCGGCACCGTGCCGGCGGGCACCCATACGTATAGACGTTTGGAAGCGTCGGGACCGAGGCTGTCGACGAGTTGGTGGGTAATCTTGTTCATGTCCACGAAGGGTACGTCCAGTTCCTTGGCCACTTGCCGCGGGGCCTCGCGGTACGCCCCGTGGGTATCGGTCAGCCTGCCATCCACGAAGTGCCGGCGAGCGATGGCGTTGAGCAGTACGGGTATGCCGCCTCGTTGGCGTGTCTCCTCCACGAACCGGCGCAGGTTGGCGTCGAATGTCGTTCCGGGGTCGGTGTGTCGGGCGGTGTCGGGCTTCTCGTCGTTGTGCCCGAACTGTATGAATACGTAGTCGCCCTTGCGGATGGCGTCGCGCACGGTGGTCCATCGTCCCTCGTCGATGAAGCTCTTGGAGCTGCGTCCGTTGCGGGCATGGTTGTCCACGCGTATATCCTCCGCGAGGTATCCGGGAAGCATCTGTCCCCAGCCGCGTTCGGGATTGTCGCCGGCCAGGTCCTTGTCGGCCATGGTGGAATCGCCGATCATGAAGATGGTGAATGTTCGCCGCTCGTCGGCCTTGAAAGCCGATAGCAGGAGCAGCGCGCCGAGAAGCGCGAGAAGTTGCTGTTTCATGGAAGTCGGAGTTTTATGGCGGCGAAGATACGGATAAATGTGTAGCTCCGCCGAAAAAAAACGAGGGAATTTATTCCTCGTTATCGAATTATTCGTAATTTTGCAGCCGCAAACGAGAGAACAGGTCGTTTTATCTTGGGCTATGGTGTAATGGTAACACTACAGATTCTGGTCCTGTCATTCCTGGTTCGAATCCAGGTAGCCCAACACCACCGCACGTGTTTTCAGTCAAAAGCCCGCAAAAACATTCGTTTTTGCGGGCTTTTGCTATGCTATCCCATCGCTGCCAACTCTTCCTTGATGATAGAGACGCCAAGCGCCTGCTCAATCTTTCAAGCAGCCGATAGGTACGACTAAAACGCCGTCGGGTCTTTTATAGGCATACTTTCCTATGCCGGTGAGTATCATCTTGAAAGCTGGTGCCTTCATTCGGGTGGTATCAATCTTGTCGCTTAATAGCAAGAGGCTCTTGGCTCCTTCCTCAATGAGATTGTCGCCCCCCAACTTAATCTCGATTAGGCCGTAAGAACCATTGCGAAGATGTACCACCGAATCACATTCCAATCCGTGCTTGTCGCGAAAATGATACACCTTCCCATCCAAGGCATCGGCGTACACGCGCAAGTCGCGCACGCACAATGTCTCGAAAAACAGGCCGAATGTCCGCAGGTCGTTTATCAAGTCCATTGGCCCAAGTCCCAAGGCCGCGCACGCGATAGACGGGTCGACGAAATAGCGCGTGTCGGATGTCCGAATGGCTGTCTTGCTTCTCAGGTTAGGATTCCAGGCGGGCATATCCTCTATCACGAAAATCTTTCTTAGCGCGTCTAAATACGAACTGACAGTGGCACCGCTTATGTCTTCAGCTTCATTGGACGCGATGTCCGCCAAGATGGTGGGGATGCCTGTCTGCGTTCCTTGATGGCGTGCGTAGGATCGCATCAATCTTTTGGCACGTTCCTCGTCACGCTGGATCTGGTCTACACGGGAGATATCCGATCGGGTGATAGCTTCGTAGTACTCTATGGCTTGTATGAGTGCCGCTCTCTCCGATTTCTTGGATGTTGATTTAGGCCATCCTCCTCTACAGGCGAGAAACGCCAACCGTTCCAATGTCATATCGCACGAACATGCGATCTGTTCGGGGGAATGAAACAGCTCTTTCAAACTGATTCCTCCGTTAGAGTCGCCGGATTCCCATAAACTCATCGGTCGCATGGTCAGCCATCCATATCTCCCTGTTCCTGTGTGATGAATTTCCCGGCTATCGGGGGGGACTGCGGATCCAGTGAGTATAAACTGCCCGTCCTCATCGCGATGATCGACCTCGAAGCGAATGGCGTCCCAGAATCTGGGAATCGTTTGCCATTCATCAATAAGCCTCGGCGTCTCTCCCTGTAAGAGGAAGCGGATGTTTGTTTGCGCCATTTGCCTATATTGGTCCGCATGTTCCGGGTGATCCATATACAACACGCTGCGCGCCTGTTGTTCCGCCGTGGTTGTTTTTCCGCAACCTTTCGGGCCTTCTATCAGCACGGCACCCATAGCCTCCAACTTATCGGAGAGCATTCGGTCCGCGATACGCTTCTTATAAACTGTTGTCATACTCGCTATTCTATTTTGGACGCAAAGTTAGTTGATTTACTTCATATTACATAAACAAACAGACTTTAATTATGCGATTTGGCCAAGATTCATTGTGTGATTTGGCCAAGATTCGTTATGCGATTTGGCCAAGATTGCAGGGCGATGCTTATGGTGTGCGCAACCTACGGAGGCGCACGGTGTACGGCACACAACCCGGCGGCGAGCTACCGGGCTATGAAGCTGGCACTCCGCTGGGGTGATAGCCTACTACCATTCACTTCCCAATCTCTTCAATCTTCCTGTCTTGGTACCTTCGCCGGTATTCTTTGGGCGTCACCTCCATCTCCTTGTGGAAAGCCTTGGAGAAATGGAACGGGTCGTAGTATCCCAACCGGAAGGCGATCTCCTTGATCTTGAGGTCGGAGAACTGGAGGTAGCTGCATGCCCGCTGTATGCGTAGCTGGTTGTAGTATTCCATGGGCGAGAACGAGGTGCGTTCGAGGAAGAGCGTGTTGAAGCGTGAGCTGGAGTAGCCCACGGCGTCGGCGATGTCTTCGAGGCGGATTTTCTGTTCGAGGTTCTCCTTCATGAAGAGTATGCTGCGTTGCACCATGTCGCTCTCCTTTATCTTCTTGATTTCGCGGTATTGCGGGACGTACTTCAGCGAGGCGAGGAAGTGCGCCAGGCAGAAGCTGATGTATTCCAGGTTCTCGGGGTTGTAGCCCATCTCGAGGTTGCGGTACATCTCCTCGAAGAGCTGGAAACGTTCCTGGACGCGGCTCTGGTCGGACGCGCCGAGGTGGCAGAGCTTGCCGATGACGGATTGGAACATCGGCGTCTGCTCGCCGTTGAAGTGCAGCCAGTAGATGCTCCACGGCATCCGGCCGTCGGCGCCGTAGGCGTGTCGTTCGCCCGCGGGGATGATGAAGAAGCTGTTGCTCTCCAGCAGGAAGCGCTCGTCGCCGCACTCTATCCAGCCTTTCCCCCGCTCGCAATAGATCAGGATGTTCTCGGGCGCGCCCTCCTCGCGCACCCGGTAGTGGTACTTCGCGTCGGGGTAGTAGCCAATGTGGGTGACGTAGAGCTGCCGCGTGATGGCGTTCTCCGCTTGGTAAGCCCGCACGCTGTATGGCGTCACGATGGCCTTTTCTCCCTTGAATCCGTCGGCAAGTCGTTCCATAGAGGTATTGATGGGTTTGATGGTTTACGGCGCGAAAATAGCGAAATTCCCCATCGCGCCAAAAAGTTAGCGGATAAGTTCTATGTACTCTCACCGGATGGATAGCTGTCCGCGAGGCCTTAGAGATGTCCACAATCTCTATGAACTCATTTTCTTGACGAGTTCTTCCAATGTTTGCTGCTTTATTTGCAACTGATGCTCAACGATCAAATCGTAGTCACATTTTTTATCTCCAAATTTACTGGTGACAACGAATAATTCGAGGCTCATAAGGAATAGAAATACGATGGAATAGAAGATAAGCGCTATAGGACGTTCCGATAGAATCTCAATCATAGCATTCAGATCTTCCAAGAAGCCAGCATTCTCACTAAGTTCTTTTCTTAGTTCACTCTCTACTTGCATCTTTTTATCTGAAAGGAGGCGGTATCTATCTCGTAATTGTTGTAGAATTGTATCATTCATCGCGACTTGTTTAATCTTGGGATTCGGTGTAGTTTGTGCTGTAACGCCTTTTTCTGTAGACATGACTTTTCCAGTTGAATCTCGCACCGTCGTTCCAGTGGATATATATGTTATTATTTCAGGTTTTTCTGTAATTTCATCATTCAATCTATTGTTAATTATGCCAATAGAATCCATGTTGATTTGTATACGTCCTTGCTCCTCATTTATTTGAGCGGTACGAATTCTCGATTGTTCCGCTGCTTTTTCATCTACGATCTCTATCATTTTTCTATCGATATCCTTTCCAAATATGATTTGATCTATAATTGAAGAGCCAATCAATGACATAATAACGGCAATAAAGACACGGAACCCTAAAGCCCAATTACTTTTCCCCACAGTCAGAATGATTTGCCTTTCAATTTGTATTACGATTATGATGAAGACCATTGCGCAAATAGCACATCCCCACCAAGGAGCCTCAACGTATTCATACGCAAAACTATATCCCGTAAAGCCCCACAATAATATCAATATCAACAGGGCCGCCGTATATTTCTTCAAGTGCTTGAAGCTGGCTTCGCTACAATACGAAAGTATTTGGCTGTTCCATCCTGTAAGGAAGCAGCCGAATTTTATCCACCATTTCATGATTAATGTAGATTTAGGGTTTCTATTGTCTTGGCAGCCAATCCTCTCAGGAAACCTCGTTCATAGGAGGTTAGGATATTGATTAGAGGATCCAGATTTTCCTCTTCGCTTCCGGCTCGCATTTCCAGTAACAATTCTTTGTGACTCTTCAGCGTGTCCTTTTCGGATTCCAATTGCTTCACCAAATCGATAAGTCCCAGTTGTCGACGCGAGTCGATGTGAAACTCTACCTGGCGTAGGTCGTCATCGTATTTCGTAATGATCCGCTTTAGCATCACGTAGAATTTGCTTTTTATCCCTTTTACATTCATCTCTTTATATGAACTGTCGGGATTGCACAAGGCATCGTCGTACCCTTTCGATTCGTAATCTTTATCCAGAAAAGCGTAGATCAGGTCGATAGCTCTTCCTGTCCCATAGGCGATGCGGATAATACCATCGTCTTTTTCTGGATCTGAATCGTCAACGAAGTCTTCACGTTTGATTTCTGGTAGATTATCATTCTCTTTGATTACGGTTGATTCCGCAGCTTTAGAGCTGCCAAATAAGAAAGAAAAAAGTCCCATATTACAATATATTTACTGGTTAATACTCTTCATTGGTATTTCAAATTTGGCATGTCCGCGTTTGTGGCAAGATTCGCACAAAGTCACCAAATACTTATCGTCATATTCCCATGGAGGATATTTCTCATTTCGTTTCTTGTTAAAGTGATATTGCTTATGGTGTACGACCAAGCGATCCGTAGAACCACAAATGGCACATTTATACTGATCCCGCTGGATGATATGCGCTCGCTTTTCCATCCATCTTTTGTCAAAGAGAAGCTCTCTGTATGAGCCATGGCTTTCCTTTTTTTCCATAGACATTCAACTATTGTTATATTAAACATGGGAGAAAGGAAAGCGGACGACTTGGAAATGGTACCGGCATAAAAAAGGCGTGAAAACTATTGCCGTTACTGTCATGAGGCTCTCGACTGCCCGCTATTCGGTAACAAACAATAGCTCACGCCAATCTATATATAGCCTCTTGATGACATATATAGCACTAGCGTGAGCGTTATTGTCTATTATCCCAAATAGCTGAAACTGTCGAGATTTCATGACAGGATAATATCGTAACGCTCTGCTTTTCTCAAAAAACACTTGCGCTCTTCTAAACGATAAGTCTTAGAAAGAGTGAAAGCGTTGCAAAAATAAGCAATAGTTTCTAAATAAATCACGGAATCCGATATTATTTATTCAGGAACAGTTATTTGTGCAAAAAATACGGATTGATGGTAAGAGAATTTATACAGTAGAGTTGCCGCGTGATGGTGTTCGCCGCTTGGTAGGCCCACATGCTGTAGGGCATCACGATGCTTTTTCTCCCTTGGATCCGTCGGCAAATCGCCCCATAGAGGTATTGATGGGTTTAAGAGTTTACGCCTGCTTATTCACCGATTCGGGCGAAAAACGTTCGTCGCGATTTGCATGAGACCTTCGCGGACATGAGATGTAATCAGGTTTTCTGCATGGAACCTTCGCGGCTCCGCGAACTCTTCAGCAGATTTGCGTGGGATGTTCGCGTCGTCGCGAAGCCTTCAGCAGATTCGTATGGGATGTTCGCGTCGTCGCGAAGTCTTCGGCAAATTTGCATGGGATATTCGCTCCGTCGCAAAGTCTTCAGCGGATTCGCGTGGGACGTTCGCGCCGTCGCGAGGCTCTAAATCCCCCGCGCTTCGGCTGTTCGCGCCTCCGCGAGGATGCCTCGCCCAAGCAAAAGCCATCCATTTCCTTGCGATGGAGGAAAGAATAGCCTATCTTCGCGTTACATTCATTTTTTAATTCTCAATTCTCAATTTTTAATTTAGAAAGAGATGGCAACCATACTACCGACCCGCATCTTCCCGATAGGGATACAGAACTTCGAGCAACTGCGTACCCTCAATTACCTGTACGTGGACAAGACCGAGCTGGTGTACCAGATGGCCAACACCAACCAGGTCTACTTCCTCAGCCGCCCTCGCCGCTTCGGCAAGAGCCTGCTGCTCTCTACGCTCAAAGCCTACTTCGAGGGGAAGAAGCACCTCTTCGAGGGATTGGCGATGGAGCGATTGGAGACGGAGTGGCCGGTGTATCCCGTGCTGCACTTCTCGTTCGCGCTCACGCACTACGACAAGGTCGACAACCTATACATGACGCTGGACATGCAGCTCGCCGAGTTGGAAAAACTTTATGGAAGCGACCCTGCCGCAAAGACTCCCGGCGCCCGCTTGCTGAACGTCATTAAGAAAGCTTACGAGCAAACGGGGAAGCCGGTGGTCGTCCTCGTTGACGAATACGACTCGCCCATGCTCGACTCCACTACCGACGACAAGCTGCGCGAGGCGTTGCGTCTGGCCACCCGCGAGTTCTACAGTCCGCTCAAGGACAACACGCACCTTCTCCGATTCCTTTTCATCACCGGCATCACAAAATTCAGCCAGATGAGCATCTTCAGCGAGCTGAACAGCTTAGACAACATCAGTATGTGGAAGCAATACAATAGTATATGTGGCATCACCGAAGCCGAACTAATCGGCTATTTCAAACAGGATATCGAGGCGTTGGCGGCTGAGAACGACGAGACGTACGAACAGGCTCTGGCGCACCTCGCCCGCCTGTACGACGGCTACCGCTTCAACCATCGCGGCGAGCGTATCTACAATCCCTTCAGCATCATCAACGTGCTGAGCAAGCGGGAATACGGCAGCTATTGGTACTCCACCGGCACCCCCTCGTTCCTCCTCGACCTGCTGCGTGTGCGCAACATGCCGCTGATGGATTTGGAAGGCTGCAAAGCCATGCCCGACGCGTTCGACCAGTCGACCGACACGCTCACCGATCCCATCCCCGTGCTTTACCAGAGCGGATACCTCACCATCAAGGACTTCCAGAACGGCATCTATACCTTGGGATACCCTAACGAGGAGGTGGGCTACGGCTTCCTGCGCTCGCTGCTCCCCACCGTGTTGGGCTACAGCAAGATGGAGAGCGACATGAGCCTCATCGCCATGAAAGAAGCGCTCGATACGGGCGACATCGACGGCTGCCTCACGCGCCTGCGCTCCTTCGTGGCCTCCATCCCCTACGAGAAGAAGAGCGACAACGAGTCGCGCTTCGAGACCATCTTCTACATCATCTTCACGCTCATGGGGCAGTTCACGCGCACGCAGGTGAAAACTTCCGCCGGACGGGTCGACGTCGTCGTCACCAACAAGACGCACATCTACGTCTTCGAGCTGAAGGTGGACGCCACGCCCGAGGAAGCGCTGGCGCAGATCGACGCGAAAGGCTACGCCATTCCCTACGAAGCCGACGGGCGCACGGTGGTGAAGGTCGGCGTCAGCTACGACAAGACCGAGCGGGGCATCACGGGCTGGGAAGTAGGATAAAGCCGATTTGACTACAAAACAAAATATGGAATATGATGACAAAAGCACTCTTCCTTGACATAGACGGCGTGTTGCAGCCCGGAGGACGGCAAGAACGCTTCAGACACGAAAATGAATACCCTGAACTGGCCAGGCGCCTGAACAAAGAGTTGCCAGGCGATTTCGACTACGTCGCGTACATCAACGCCAATGGTTACAATGTCTACGACCTGGCTGCCGTTTATTACGACTGGGACAAACCTGCCGTAGAGCGATTGCGTGAGATACTCGACACCACCGGCGCGAAAATCGTACTCTCGACCACGTGGCGACGAATGGGCATACCCATTATGCGTGCCTTGATGGCCATACACCACTTGGATAGCTATTTGGTAGACAGCACTTTTTGCATCACTCACGAAGAGGCGCAGAAAAGTCCTCCTCC